>DWYZ01000222.1 GCA_019118425.1 Candidatus Blautia faecavium
GGCCATTGATTTGAAAATCGAGATTGTATTTTCAGGGCGTGGTACATAGAAGCGACAGAACGATATCATACACTGGACAGATGATATCCGCGATATGAGATAATCAGCAAGACTTTTATTTTGAGACAAAATATATTTGTCTAAAATGAAAGTCTTTTTCTTTTCTTTTAATTAAAAAAGAAGGTTAATTTCAGCGGGGCCTTTTACCATGGGGAAGAGCCCCGGCAAAAAGAAGGAGGAAAAAGTGACAGATTTTAACGAATTTAAACAGGGTTCTTTTCGCCCGTTTTCCAAGGTACCAAAACCTGGAAAATATGTAAAACGAGTAATTTTAGGAGTGGCAGGCGTGGCGGTTATCGCAGTCTGTGCCATGGATTGTACATACCAGATACAAGAGCAGGAACAGGCGGTCCTTACCACTTTCGGAGTTCCTAAGGCAGTATCGGAAACAGGTCTTCATTTTAAGATACCTTTTATTCAAAAGGTGGATAAGGTAAATACCACGATTCAGGGCTTTCCCATTGGTTATGATATGGATTCCAATGCCACTGTAGAAAATGAAGGGATCATGATCACATCAGACTATAACTTTATTGACGTGGATTTCTTCATAGAGTATAGGATCACAGAACCGGTGAAGTATTTATATAATTCCAGAGAGCCGGAGAGTATCCTGAAAAACATTTCCCAAAGCTGCATCCGTACAGTGATCGCAAGCTATGATGTAGATGATGTCCTGACTACAGGAAAAAGTGAAATCCAAAGTAAGATCAAAGAAATGATCATGGAAAAAATGGAAGAGCAGGATATGGGAATTCAGCTTGTAAATATTACCATACAGGATTCCGAGCCGCCTACACAGGAAGTCATGCAGGCATTTAAAGCTGTAGAGACGGCAAAGCAGGGAAAAGAAACGGCTATTAATAACGCAAATAAATACCAGAATGAGCAACTGCCCCAGGCAGAAGCCCAGGCGGACCAGATCATTCAGGAGGCAGAGGCAGAAAAACAGGTGCGTATCAATGAGGCAGAGGCAGAAGTGGCAAGATTTAACGCGATGTATGAGGAATACATAAAAAATCCGGAAGTTACCAAGCAGAGGATGTTCTATGAGGCTATGGAAGATGTGCTTCCGGATTTGAAGATCATAGTGGATAATGGAAATGGAACCCAGAAGCTTCTTCCGCTGGAACCTTTTGCAGAGGTATCCGAAGAAGCGGCTGCTTCAGAAGGAGAGCAGCAGACAGACAATCTTCAGACAGCGGCAGATGAGGAGGAATAAAGAGATGAAGAAGAAAGGTGTACTTATAATACTTGCCGGCGTGGCAGTGGTGGTGGCAGCGGCTGCATCCGTAACCGTGACTGCCCAGGATGAATATAAGCTTGTGAGAAGATTTGGAAAGGTGGAAAGAGTCATTGACGCTCCTGGAATTAGTTTCAGGATTCCTTTCCTGGAAAGCACGGCGACCCTTCCCAAAGAAACCTTATTATATGACATGGCTCCTTCAGATGTGATCACCAGGGATAAAAAGACGATGATCAGCGACAGTTATGTATTGTGGAAGATCCAGGATCCCCTGAAATTTGCCCAGACGCTGAATTCTTCCATAGAAAGCGGTGAGAGCAGGATCAATACGGCTATATACAATGCCACCAAGAATGCGATTAGCAGTATGTCCCAGGATGAGGTGATCACTAGCCGGGACGGAGAACTGGCAGATATGGTTATGGGAGCGGTTGATGACAATATGGAACAGTATGGAATTTCTGTACTTATGTTTGAGACAAAGCGTCTGGATCTGCCGGAAGATAATAAAGCGGCTGTGTATGAGCGGATGATCTCAGAAAGAGATAATATAGCGGCTACCTATACAGCAGAAGGAAATTCTGAGGCAAAAGTGATCCGCAATACTACAGATAAGGAGGTCGCTATCCAGATTTCCGAGGCAGAAAAGCAGGCGGAGATCTTAAAAGCAGAGGGAGAACAGGAATACATGAAGATTCTCGCCCAGGCATATGGGGAAGAGGACCGCAGTGAGTTTTATTCTTTTGTGCGCAGCCTGGATGCTCTGAAAAACTCCATGACAGGAGAGAATAAGACAGTTATCCTTTCTGAAGATTCACCTATAGCGAAAATATTTGAAGGGGAATCATAAAGACAATAACTAACTCTATACGATACTGAGGGTATAAAAAAATGCCGTTTCGTCTCAGGGAAAATGAGCGGAGCGGTATTTTTGCGGGCAGGGTTATTATGGCTGCGGCCTGTGGCGGATTCCAAAAGGCAGGATTTTAGAATTGAACCATGAAAGGATTTTTACTATAATAAAAGAAAATCATGCAAAAGGAAGAGGCCATATGTTTGGGAAGAAAAAAAGACCTTCCGGGTCAGGAGAAAAAACTTATCAGAAAGATACAGAAAAACCAGTTCTGCGCTGCAGCATTTGTACCGGCGAACAGGTGGCAGGATTTCAGAATATAAAAACAGGCGTATTTCAGGAGATCCGGCTGATCCGGAACGAAAAAGAACTGGATGCCTTTAAAGAAGAATATGGAATAACCGGAGAAATAGAAAAAATCTATTAAGTCCGAAAAAAGAAATTTACAGGAGACAACACAGAAATGAAATACTATTTTGCACCCATGGAAGGAATCACAGGGTATGTATTCCGAAATGCCTACAGCAGCCACTTTCCGAATATGGACAAATACTTTGCAGCATTTATATCCCCAAATGGAGCCAGGAAGATGAACTCTAAAGAGGTAAACGACATTCTGCCGGAACATAATAAAGGGATGCATCTGGTACCGCAGATTTTGACAAATAACTGGGAAGCTTTTGTAAAGACGGCCAGAGAGTTAAAGGAATACGGATATCAGGAAGTAAATCTGAATCTGGGCTGTCCTTCCCCTACGGTGGTGACAAAGAAGAAAGGTTCCGGCTTCCTGGCGTATCCAGAAGAACTGAATGCATTTTTAGAAGCAGTATTCCGGGAATTGCCGGACATGAAGATTTCTTTAAAAACCAGGCTTGGAAAAGAGGAACCGGAAGAATTTTACCGGCTTTTAGAGATTTACAACCAATATCCCATAGAAGAACTGATCATCCATCCAAGAGTACAAAAAGATATGTACGCAAACCATCCCAATCTGGAAATGTTCCGGGAAGCCACGAAACTGAGCAGACATAAGATCTGCTATAATGGAGATCTCTTTACCCCTAAAAGCCTTAAAAAGTTCCAGGAAGCTTTTCCGGAAACAAAGACAGTCATGTTAGGAAGGGGAATCCTTAAAAATCCTGGTATCCTTAAAGAAATAAAGACCGGGGAAAAAACAGAAAAAGAGGAATTAAGATCCTTTCACGACCAGATCCTCACCGAATACAGGAAAGTATTATATGGAGACAAAACGGTACTGTTTAAAATGAAAGAGATTTGGAGTTATATGCACCCGCTGTTTACAAATTCGGAAAAATATTGGAAAAAGATTAAAAAAGCACAAAAAATATCGGATTATGAGATTACAGTCGCAAGCTTGTTCCGGGAGCAGGAGATTGTTCCTGTTTCATGACAAATTTTTTGAGAGAAAAAATTGAAAAAATGCTTGCAATTACCGGAACGTAATGCTACAATATAGTCCGAACGCGCATATTCCTTGTATAGGTGCGTCCGAAACTGCAGATTAAGCCTGAAACTGCCATGCAGGATAAAGGCGGAAAACAAGCGGACAAAAAGGGTTGTATTGTCCCTTGACGATCTATAATTACGGAAGGAGGATTTCCAGTGAAAGTAAGATCATCTGTAAAACCGATCTGCGAAAAATGCA
>DWYZ01000223.1 GCA_019118425.1 Candidatus Blautia faecavium
ACAATGACGCCTACGATGACACCCACAATAACTCCAACAATGACGCCGTCCGCGCGGTTCTCTCCTGCTTTGGGAGCCTCTTCATTAGATGAAAAAATAGAAAACGAGACAAGGCTATGCTATTTAAAAGAAGAGCTGCCGGGAAAGAAGGGGGAAGAGCAGGTAAGAATTTATATAGAGCTGGCAGCGCAGGCGCCGGTGCAGGTATTATCCCTTCGGGTAAATGAAGAAGAATGGGACTGGAGCTGGGACGAAAAAGGAATTCTGGCAGAGGGGAGCACGGATAAGGATAAGCTGTCAGTCGAATTGTTATCAATTTGTGAAATAAACGATAAGGTGGAGATTTCCGTAGACGCTGTTGAAAAATAGTGCTATACTATTTTGAAAATTGGTTAATAGTAAAAGGCTTTTACTATTGACCTTCAGGAGGATGTAATGTATAAGGCTATTTTATTTGATTTAGACGGAACTCTCACAGAATCAGGAGAAGGAATCACCAAGTCCGTGCAGTATGCCCTGGAAAAGATAGGAAAACCAGAACCAGACAGGGAAAAGCTGCGGGTGTTTGTGGGACCGCCTCTTTTAGAGCAGTTTATGAAATATGCAGACTTAGATGAGGAGACTGCAAGGCAGGCGGTTACCTTTTACAGAGAAAGATATTCTGTTACAGGTATTTTTGAAAATCGTCCTTATGAGGGAATCAAGGAGCTTTTAGAGGCACTGGAAAATCGAGGCTATATCTTGGCTGTGGCTTCTTCCAAGCCGGAATATTTCGTGGAAAAAATCCTGGACTACTTTGATATGAGCAGATATTTTAAAGTGGTGGTGGGAAGTGAGATGAACGGGGGCAGGACGAAAAAAGCAGATGTGATCCAGGAGGCTTTAAAGCGCCTGCACATGGAAAACCACAGAGAACAAGTAATTATGGTGGGAGATAAGGAACACGATGTTTTCGGCGCGAAACAGGCCGGCGTTTCCTGTGTAGCGGTGTCTTACGGCTATGGGACCATGGACGAACTGGTAAATGCAGAACCTCTCCAGATTGTAAATTCTCCGGCCCAGCTGTTGGATTTTTTTTGCTGAGCCCTCTGCGTAAGGAAAGCCCTCTCAGAAAATGCGGGAGGGTGCTCTGGCCGGTAGTTATGCATTTTTTGATTTTTCAGATCGCGGGAAATCTGATCCTGCTCCTTTTAATGGGGCTTTCCGGACAAGAGGGCGTGACTATTTATAACAACAATGCGATCGTGATCACAGGAGTAGCGGGCCTTTGTGTTCTCTTCCCGGCTCTGTACCTATATACAAGAGACCAAAAAAGAAGAATGGCCGGGGGACTTCTTCCGGGGGTGGGAGAAAACCATCTTTCTCTTTGGGATGGCGTTCTTTTGCTTATTTTAGGCGCTGGAGCGGCACATTTTTTTAATGTGATAGTAAATATTTTACAGATTTTTATCCGTTCTACTACCTACCAGGAAAACATGGCGCAGATCACAGAAGGAAAAAGTCTGCTTATGATGATTTTCTGGATGGGCATTATCGCCCCTGTGTCTGAGGAAGTGGTTTTTCGCTGGCTTTTGTATCTGCGTCTGCGGGACTACATGAAGACAGGAGCGGCCACGGTGATATCCGGCGTGATCTTCGGTATTTACCATGGAAATATCACACAGGCTATTTATGCGTCCATTTTGGGAATTGTCTTTGCCTATGTATTGGAAATGACAGGAAATCTTTTAAGCAGCGTTTTGCTGCATATAGGCTCGAATATATGGTCGCTGGTAATCTCAGAGGCTGCGCTGCAGCTGACAGATCCCCAGGCATTGAGCATTCTTGGAATGGGTATCCTTGTTCTTTTTATCCTGGCCGGCATAATTTATGCTTACTTTATGAAGCGCGGGAAAAGAAGAAAGAAAAGATGTGTATAAATTGGAAAAAACTGTTTTGTATTGACAAAGCAGTTTTTTTGTGTTAACTTAATACTATACCCCGGTGGGGTATTAAAGGGACGTAAAAGCTTATTTTTATAAAGGAAGGAAGCGCAGATGAAAGCGGATAAACAGAAAATCACAAGACTTTTAAAAACAGCGAGAGGACAGATGGACGGAATTCTCCGCATGGTGGAAGAAGATCGCTACTGCATTGATATCTCACAGCAGCTAATGGCTACAGAGGCTATTTTAAACAAAGTAAATAAAGAAATCCTTACCGCCCATTTAAAGAACTGCGTCTCTAATGCAGAGACAGACGCGGAGCGGGAAGAAAAAATCGATGAACTGGTATCCATGCTGGGAAAAATCTTAAAATAGATCCAGTATAAGCCATTTTAACCGTTGCCGGTCACACATTGGCCAGTAACCCTTGGAAAAGGAGTGTATGGAATATTATGAAAGAAAAATTTGACGTAACAGGAATGACCTGCTCTGCCTGCTCATCCAGAGTTGAGAAATGCGTCTCGAAGCTGGAAGGGATACAGAATGTAAGCGTAAATCTTTTAACCAATAGTATGCAGGTGGAGTATGATGAAAGCGTCCTCCGGGAAGGACAGATCATAGACGCCGTGGTTAAGGCAGGATATGGGGCCAGCCCTAAGGATGATAGTCCGGGAAGGACAGCCGCAGACAGGAAAACTTCGGCACAGCGGGTAAATCCGGCGCAGGAAGAGCTGAAAAATATGAAGATGCGTCTCATCGTATCTTTTATCTTTTTGATTCCCCTGATGTATGTGACTATGGGACATATGGTGGGATTGTCGCTGCCATCCTGGCTTGACGGGATGGAAAATGCCGTGAGCTTTGCTTTTACCCAGCTTCTGCTCAGTCTTCCCATCATTTATGTAAATAGAAAGTATTATATTAAGGGGTTTCAGACTTTGGCCCATTTTGCGCCAAACATGGACAGTCTGATCGCTGTAGGTTCCTGTGCCTCTTTAGTTTACGGCATATTTGCCATTTACCGGATGAGTTATGGCCTGGGACATGGAGATATGGAACTGGTGCACAGATATTACCATGACCTTTATTTCGAGTCAGCGGCGATGATCCTTGCTTTGATTACAGTGGGGAAATATCTGGAAGCCCGTTCCAAGGGAAAAACAAGCGAAGCCATTACGAAACTTTTAAACCTGGCTCCTAAGACAGCTGTGGTGGAACGGGGCGGAATAGAAAGTGAAATTCCTGTGGAGCAGGTGCAGGCAGGCGATATTGTGGTGGTTCGTCCGGGAAGCAGTATTCCTGTGGATGGATTTATTGTGGAAGGAAGCACCAGCGTAGACGAAGCAGCTATCACCGGGGAAAGCATCCCTGTTCACAAGCAGGTGAATGATACAGTCATAGCGGCGACTATGAATAAAACCGGATTTATTCGTTTTAAGGCTACAAGGGTAGGGGACGATACTACTTTTTCCCAGATCATCCGTCTAGTGGAGGAGGCAAGTTCAAGTAAGGCCCCTATCGCAAAAATCGCGGATAAGATCGCAGGGATTTTTGTTCCCACGGTTATGGCTATCGCTCTTGTGACAGCCCTTGTATGGCTGGCTGTAGGAGCGGGCTTTGAATTTGCCCTCTCCTGTGCGATCAGTGTTCTTGTGATCTCGTGTCCCTGCGCCTTAGGCCTTGCCACTCCGGTAGCGATCATGGTAGGGACCGGGAAAGGCGCGGAAAACGGAATCCTCATAAAATCCGGAGAAGCATTGGAGACGGCCCATAATGTTCAGTGCGTGGTTTTAGACAAGACTGGGACCATCACCCAGGGAAAGCCGGTGGTCACAAATGTGGAAACTATCCTGGGAGAAAAAGAATTTTTATCCCTGGCGGCAGGACTGGAAGAGAAAAGCGAACATCCTTTGGCGGAAGCCATTTTAGAGTTTACCAAGAAAAAGAAAATCCAGCCAAAGCATATGGAAGAGTTTGTTTCCCTTCCCGGCAGAGGAGTGAAGGGAAGGATAAACGGAGACTGGTATTTTGCGGGAAACAGGCGTATGATGGAGGAGGAAGGAATTTCTCTGGGAAACTATAAGGACAGACTGGATGTTCTGGCAGATGAAGGAAAAACGCCTATGCTTTTTGCGGATGAAAGAAAAATCTTAGGCATCCTTTCCGTGGCGGATGTGGTAAAGCCTACCAGCAGAGAAGCTGTACGGCAGTTTAAAGAAGAAGGCATTCAGGTGGTTATGCTTACCGGAGACAATAAGAGAACGGCTGAAGCTATCCGCAGGCAGCTGGATATTGATACTGTCATTGCAGAAGTGCTGCCCCAGGATAAGGAAAGAGAAATCGTGAAGCTTCAGCAGCAGGGAAAAAAGGTCGCCATGATCGGAGACGGCATCAACGACGCTCCTGCTCTTGCCAGAGCGGACGTAGGTATGGCCATTGGGGCAGGAACCGATGTAGCCATTGAAAGCGCCGATGTGGTGCTGATGAAAAATGATCTTTTAGATGCGGTAACAGCGGTAAGGCTGAGCAAGGCGGTAATCCGAAATATCAAACAGAATCTGTTTTGGGCATTTTTCTATAATACCTTAGGCATCCCTGTGGCAGCAGGCGTTTTCTACACTGCCTTTGGCCTGAAGCTGAATCCTATGATCGGAGCGGCGGCCATGAGTATGAGCAGTATTTTCGTGGTGACGAATGCGCTTCGGCTGAAAAGATTTAAGGTCTCTAAAAGCAGTGGGGAGCCTGTGGAAAATCAAGAGGAAGCTGTGCTTCAAAGCAATGAAATAGACATGGAAAGTAAGGAGGAAACTATAATGATCACAATGAAAATCAATGGAATGATGTGTCCTCACTGCCAGGCAGCGGTGAAGAAAGCGCTGGAAGCTTTCGAAGGTGTAAAGGCGGATGTAAATCTTGAGGATAAGGCTGCTTACATCACCGCAGATGGAGATGTGGACAAAGAGGCGCTGAAACAAGCGGTAATAGATGCCGGATACGAAGTGGCAGCCATAGAATAAGAATAGTATCAAAGAAAGAGTTACTGGTCACACGGTGACCAGTAACGGGCAATTTGACATTTAAAGTTCGCTTCGCTTTAGCCAAATTGCCTGTTGAATCATGTTGGCCTGTAACCACGCAGCAAGTGCGTGGTTCGGGTGTGACATGCAACAAGAAAGATCCTGGGTAAAAGTTCCCGGGATTTTTTTCTTTTACAGAACAATTGAGTAAATGTGATATTTTTATGGCAGTTTATAGTTACGTGTCACCAGTAACAGTTTATATTTATTTAAGAATTTCTTCACTTGTATCTGGCAATACCCTGTGATAAGATAAGTGTATTAAAACAATTAATACACTTATAAGGAGGGAGCAGATAAATGATCTTGTTGGATTTGCACGACAGACGTCCGATTTATGAGCAGATTGCAGAAAAATTCCGTATGCTGATCCTCCAGGGCGCATTGCCCCCAGGCTCGCGATTACCCTCTGTCCGACAGCTGGCCATGGAACTTTCTATCAATCCCAACACCATCCAGAGAGCCTACATGGAGCTGGAGCAGGATGGCCTGGTATATCCCGTAAAAGGGAAAGGAAACTTTATCGCGGACAATGAAGAAATTTTAAAAAAGAGCAGGGAGGAATATTATCAGGAACTGAAAGAAATGGTGAAGAAGGGGATAAATATGGGTATGAAAGAGGAAACATTGATTTATATCATCAAGGATTGTTATAAGAAGGAGGCCGCAAATGATAGAGATCAGGGAATGCAGTAAAACATTTGGGGATATCTGTGCAGTGAAAAAGGTTTCTTTGGACATTGGCGACCGGGAGGTGTTCGGCCTGGTAGGAAGCAATGGGGCAGGAAAAAGCACTCTCCTTCGTATGGCAGCGGGAATCATGCAGCCGGATACCGGAGAAATTTTAGTAGATGGTATCCAGGTCTATGAGAATGAAGAGGCCAAGGAAAAAATTTTTTATATCTCGGATAACAGTTATTTTCCTGCGAATTATACGCCGCGGGATATGGTGCGCCTGTACCGGAATTATTACTCCTTATTTGATGTACAGCGCTTTTCTAAATTAATGGAGCTGTTTCATTTAGATGAAAAGAGAAAGATAAACACCTTTTCCAAAGGGATGAAAAAACAGCTTCTTGCCATCCTGGGAGTAAGCGCAGGGACGAAATATCTTTTCTGCGATGAGACTTTTGACGGCCTGGATCCTGTAATGCGCCAAGCGGTGAAAAGTTTGTTTGCGTCGGAAATAATGAACAGAGAGTTTACCCCTGTGATCGCTTCCCATAATCTTCGGGAACTGGAAGATATCTGCGACCATATAGGCCTTTTACATAAGGGCGGGATCCTGCTGTCCAGGGATCTGGAAGATATGAAATTCCATATCCATAAAGTACAGTGTGTTCTTTCAGACAAGAAAAAGGAAAAAGAACTGGAAAAAGAGCTGGAAGTATTAAAAATACAAAGACAAGGTTCTCTGTTGCTGATCACGGCCCGGGGAACGAGACTTGAGATCCTGGAACGGATTCAGTCTAAAAATCCATTGTTCTGTGAAGTGATCCCTCTTACTTTGGAAGAAATCTTTATCTGTGAAACGGAGGTGGCAGGGTATGAGATCAAAAATATTTTCTTCTGATTATATGCG
>DWYZ01000224.1 GCA_019118425.1 Candidatus Blautia faecavium
TAATATTGTCCCCGTGTTTCCTATGGAACACTTTTGAGAAATTGTACGGAAGGAGTTATCATGGACAGACGACAGCAGAAAACAAGGGCGGCAATTTTTAATGCGTTCAGTACGCTCTTGGCCAAAAAAAGTTACAGCAAAATTACGGTACAGGAAATCATTGATACCGCTAATGTCGACCGAACAACATTCTATGCACACTTTGAAACAAAAGACGATTTGCTGGAAGCCCTATGCGAAGAACTTTTCGGACACATTATCAGCAGCGCATTTGATTGCACCCACACTCACGGATTGTATTCTGACAGAAATGCGCCGGAGTCTGTATTTTGCCACTTATTACACCACCTGCAAGAAGATGAAAATAATATTCTCGAACTGCTTTCCTGCGAAAGCAGCGAACTTTTCCTGCGGTATTTCAAAGACAGCTTAAACGAATTGATACAAAATCAGTTTGTCAATCAAAACAGGAAAAACAATACTGACATTCCACAGGACTTTTTAGTCAACCATATTTCCGGCAGTTTTGTAGAAATGATTCTGTGGTGGGTCAAAGGCCAAATGAAGCAAACTCCAGAGGAATTAGACCGATATTTCCGGGCAGTCATTGCGCCAATTTTATGAGATAATGGCAAAACGCCTGATTTTCAACCAATCAGGCGTTTTGCTATGTTTGAAGTTTAGATCATTGCCTATTCAGCATCCGCTTTGTGCCGTCTCAGAAAGGACTCTTCCCCGGCTCGGTTAAATTCTCTGCAAAATTCAGTTCTTAGACGCCTCCACCTTCCTCTGAATCGCTTTCACCACTTCCATGATCGGTATGATCAAAATTGCCAGCGCCAGTGCAATGGCATATTCTTCCAAATCAATAGGGGTGAATTTAAAGGCAGCCGCTATAAAGGGCACCTCGATCACCGCTGTGGTCAGGATCAAAGAGATCAGCATTGCGCCGTACAGGAATTTATTATGGCTGTGCAGGCTGAAAATAGAGCCCCGGCGGCTTCTCATGTTAAGAGAATGGCAGATTTCCACCATGGACAGAGTTAAAAATGCCATTGTCGTACCATCCGGGCTATTTACGAACTCCCATACGCCAGACTCAATGCGATGTCCGATCAGATAAGAGAGCAGCACCAGCACAGTAACGATCGCCCCCTGGAAAAATACATCGAATCCCATACCTCCGGCAAAAATCCCCTCTTTCGGATCTCTTGGCTTGCGTTTCATAATATCCGGTTCGCTTTTTTCCAGCCCTAAGGCAAGTGCCGGGAAACAGTCGGTGATCAGATTAATCCATAAAAGATGCACCGGCTGCAGGATGGTAAAGCCAATCATAGTGGCAAAGAAGATTGCCAATACTTCCGCCAGGTTAGAGGCTAAAAGGAACTGAATGGCCTTACGCATATTCGCATAAATACGGCGGCCTTCCTCCACAGCGGAAACAATCGTGGCGAAATTGTCATCCGCCAGCACCATATCCGCCACGTTTTTTGTCACGTCCGTACCGGTGATGCCCATACCTATACCGATATCCGCCGTCTTTATAGAAGGCGCGTCGTTTACGCCGTCTCCTGTCATGGCTGTGATCATTCCTTTCGCCTTCCACGCCGTTACGATACGCACCTTATGTTCCGGCTGCACACGGGCATAGACGGAAAATTCCGTAATCCGCTTTTTAAACTCTTCATCGCTGATCTCATCTAACTGGGCTCCGGTGATTGCCTGAGACGCATCAGAAATGATCCCCAGCTCCATACCGATTGCCACCGCTGTATCTTTATGATCTCCGGTGATCATGATCGGCCGGATTCCAGCCTCCCGGCACTCTTCAATAGCCGCCTTTACCTCCGGGCGCACTGGATCGATCATACCGGAAAGCCCTACATAGGTCAGCTCCTTTTCTAAGAATTCCGGTTCCGTACTTTCCGGCATGCTGCTCCATTCCCGGCTGGCGGCACAAAGTACACGCAAAGCTCTGTCTGCAAGACCCTTATTCGCCTTCAGCACCTCTGCTCTTATCTCCTCTGTCATCGGAACCTTCTTTCCGTCCTTTATGGCAAAGGCACAGCGTTTTAAGACCTCATCAGGAGCGCCCTTCGTAAACTGGATAATCTGGTCTTCCCTGGTTCTGTGGACAGTGGACATCATCTTTCTCATGGAATCAAAGGGCGCTTCTCCTACACGGACGTATTCCCTTTCCAGATCCGGTTTTTTCAGGCCATTTTTCGCCGCGTCGTTTACAAGAGCACATTCTGTAGGCTCACCTACTGCCTCGCCGGAATCTTTATCCAGCTCAGCATCGGAACAAAGGGCCATGGCAGTCTCCAGAAGTTTTTCATCTTCTGACACATGTTCCACAACCGTCATTTTATTCTGGGTCAGTGTTCCTGTCTTATCAGAGCAGATAATCTGCGTACATCCAAGGGTTTCCACTGCTGTCAGCTTACGGATGATGGCATTTCTTTTCGACATATTCGTAACGCCGATGGACAGTACAATGGTTACCACAGCGGCCAGTCCTTCAGGGATCGCCGCCACAGCCAGAGAAACCGCCACCATAAAGGTACTGAGAATGGTATCCCCGCTGATTCCTGCCCGAAGCAGTCCCACCGCAAAAATCACGAGACAGATTCCGATCACCAGAACCGTCAATATCTTACTTAACTGATTCAGCTTGACCTGAAGAGGCGTAGCCTCATCCTTTGCCTGGGAAAGGGCTTTCGCGATCTTGCCCATCTCTGTGTTCATTCCTGTTCCGGTAATCACGGCTTTTCCTCTGCCATATACAACGGTGGATCCCATGTATACCATATTTTTCCGGTCGCCTAAAGGAATATCCTTTCTGTTTTCCAGATTCAGAAGATCCACTATCTTATTTACCGGAACAGATTCTCCTGTAAGGGCTGCTTCCTCAATCTTCATGCTGGCACATTCAATGATTCGACCGTCTGCCGGGACGGAATCTCCCGCTTCTAAGACTACCACGTCCCCCGGAACCAGCTCATCGCTTTTTATCGTTGCTAACTTGCCATCCCTGAGCACCTTACTGGTAGCTGCCGCGATTTCCTGCAACGCTTCAATGGCAGCCTCTGCCTTACTTTCCTGTACCACGCCTAAAACAGCATTAATGATCACCACAGCCATGATGATAATCACGTCTGCAAAAGATTCCCCCTCATAAAAAGCAGTGATACCGGAGATAACCGCCGCCACAATCAAGATGACGATCATGGGATCTGCCAGCTCTCCCAGAAAACGCTTCAGAAGAGAATCCTTCTTTCCCTTCTCCAGTTCATTCTTTCCATACTGGGAAAGCCTTAAGGACGCTTCAGAAGAAGTAATTCCCTCTGGTGAAGACGTTTGTTCTTTCAGAACCTCTTCATAACTTGACAAGTACTCTTTCATGTCGTTCTTCCTTTCTGTTTTTTCCAAACATTCCGCCGTCCGCCTTCTTGTCAAGCGGATATTCGCAATACCCACATGACACGCGTCCGCTTCGCTGCTTTATATTTCTCACCGCAATATAAAGCAGGGGACTTCCTTGATTCGGTTAAAGTGCAGCTTCAGGCAGTTGACCATAAGGATGCGTATGATAAAAAAGAGACTTACCCACAGGAATATCTTCTGTGAATAAGTCTCGTCGTTTCAAACAAAACCAGATCCAATGACCATGTATGTTGATTTTGTTACATCATAAGATGTCAACTACTCCCTTACGATCTTTTTTATTGTTTCCTTTATTTTACATCATTTCTAAAAAAATACAACTGTTTTTAGAAAAAAATAAAATTTTTTCACGGTTATGGAATCCTATCTGTATTTCTGGAGAAAATGTTACTGTCTGCTCCTGCATGAAGGATAATGGATATACAGGAAGAATAAATTTCATTATATGAAAAGGTTGTTTTTTTTTGTCGCTTATTGTATGATGATTCTATTACAATACTTTGCAAAGATCCATAAAGGAGTGAAAAACATGCCTGGTGATAAAAAACCTACCAACCGGGTACTGATCCTGATCGCTGTTGCCTTATGTCTTTTCTTTGGGGCAACGCTTACCCAGTCCTCCGCTGAACCTTCCTCGAGGCGGCAGGAAATGCCTGATATGTTTGTAGCCGATGATAACGGTACCTTTCCCTTCGCCTCAAACGTCAGCCAAGGTCAAGAAACATCCGGGGATCCTTCTTCTGTGAATACAGAAGAAACTGTTTCTCCGACTCCTGCGCCCACCGCCACACCGGTGCCTACTATCACGCCTATCTACCAGGTATCTCCGGAAGCATCCAGAGGCGTCTGGACCTCCAGCGGAAGCAGCTGGCTTTTTATGGTGGACGGAGTTCCCTATACAGGGTGGCTTACTGACACGGACGGAAACCGTTACTATTTCAATGAAGACGGGATCATGCAGACAGGATGGCTGGATGACGGAAATAAACGCTATTATCTGGACCAGGACGGGATCATGCAGACAGGGGATATTGAAGTAGACGGAGAAACCTATCATCTTCGTGAGGATGGCTCCCTCCAGGGCTATCGTTCGGAAGAAAACTCTTCTTCAAAGGATCAGTAAAACCCGAACCATAAAAAGCGTTTTGTAAATCTATATGTGTTATATAAAAAAGGTGTTCCTGCAACGGAACACCTTTTTTGATGCGTAATCTTATTTTTATGTTCTTATTCCAACAAACTGCTGTGGACATAACCAACTTGACCATTATAGTCAATCTGGATCCATTCTCCGTCCTGTCCTGTCTGTTCCACCTGCGTTCCGGCTTCCAGGCCTCCGATAATCTCACCATCTGCGGAATCTCTCACATTACAGCCCTCTGTAACTGTAAGGGTTCTTCCTTCCCCTTCCTGTCCAGAGACGGTAGAATCTGCTTCCTCTCCAAGACCCTGCAGGAATTCTGCCAGCTGAGGATCATCCTCCTGAGCCTGCTCATTCTGGGCGCTTACATCCGCATAAAGCTGCTGTACATCCGCATCTGCTTCCAATTCCTCTGCATATGCGGAAATCTCGCTGTCACTGTCCGCATCCGCATCAATGATCAAATTTCCATCGCTGTCAGTATATACATAAAGCCAGCTTAAAGCAGGCACCGGCGTATCAATACCGCTGCAGATATAATTATAACAGGCGTAAACAACATACGTATCTGTGTCTAAACCATTCTTCGTATAGACATTTCCAACTTCATACCCTTCAATATAAGTTGCATTCGCGATCTTCGACTCATCCGTAGGTGTCAGATCATCCACAAGAGTCGTAAGCGTGTCGATATCTTTCTCCCCCAGAGCTTTATAATAGCTCTCAATCAACGCAGTTACATCTGCGTTAGCCTCTTCCAAGGGATTTGTGTCTTCATTCTTCTCTTCATTAGTCTCCCCATCCTCTGCCGGAGAAGAAGGAACAGTTCCCTGGTTGTCATCTGTGACCGTACTTTCCACTTCGTCCTGGGAAGTACCCCTATCCCTTCCCACGCAGGCACGAATACCAAAGATAAGTACGAGCACTACTATCAAAATACCTCCGCCAAGCATAAAATAGCGCAGATTATCTGACAGCCATTCTCTGAAATTATCCAAGTGATTGTCCTCCTTATGATACAACACCCCGAAAAACTCTCCTTCCGGGCAGCACACCTGAAGGGAATCGAACCCCCGCACATGGTACCGGAAACCACTGCTCTATCCACTGAGCTACAGGTGCAAACGGGCATAAACACCCTCTTTAAGCATTCAAAACCCTTGATTTTACTGGGTTTCTAGCTTTTTTAGGAACGATTCTTAGGTTTAGTAATTATTACGCTTCTGTCAAATCGTCCCTGTTTATCCCTATCTTTCCCCATCTTTTTTAATTTATAATGGTGAAAAACGAGTTATCAAAGTTCATAATGGTGAAAAACAATTGCACATTATCTGACATAATGTCATAATTGTTTTAACAGAAAATATATTAGCATAAATATTCATAATTGTAAAGCATTTTTTATTTGCCGGTCAAAATACGCATAAAAGTCTTCTCTGCCGCACCCGAACCACGCGTGGTTACGGATCAATATAACCTTTTTATGATACGTACTTTTTATACATTTCCAGATTCAAATTCAAGTCAGAGATTATATTCTTTATAAAGTTTATCTCTATATAACTTGTCTGAACATACTCTGGAAATTTCATCGTTACGCCCTTCGGCGATCAATCGATTGATTAAAAAGCTAAGTCTGTCTTCCCCTTGTACCATACCTTTTTCTATACCTTTTTCTATACCTTTTTCTATGCCTTTTTCTTCTCCCTCAGCTAATAGCCGTTCTGATACAAGTTCTAATACTTTTCCACCCATAACATCACCTAATCCTTTCTTGACTGATTCGGTGTTCCGGAAAATATGATCTGATATCTTTGTGATCAATTCAATCAAATCCGAATACAGTCCTGAATGCTCTTCCAGCAATTCCTCCTGTAAACGCTTTTGAATCTCGCTATATTCCTGCAAAAGACTTTTCAGCATTTCCGGCTGTTGTTCCAATTGCACAGCAT
>DWYZ01000225.1 GCA_019118425.1 Candidatus Blautia faecavium
TATTCATAGGACGGAGGAATTGCCCTTATTTTAAGGACGATTTTATAACTATGTAATCCCGCAAAAATCATATCAGATATTTATTCTTTTACGTTATTATGTTATACTATATATATGAGAAATCCAGCTTATACATATGCGCAAACCTGCGTATATAAAATTAACTACCATATTATCTGGTGCGTTAAGTACCGGAAGAAAATCCTTACCCCGGAAATAGAGGATTTTCTAAAAAAGGAACTCTCCCGCATTGCGGCAGAAAAGGGCTTTTCCATCGAAGCATACGAGGTCGGGGAGGCAGACCATGTACACTGCTTTGTTTCCGCCCCCACGACACTCCCTCCCTGCCAGATTGTCCGGTATTTAAAAGGTATTTCCGGGAGGCATCTTTTCCTGGCTTTCCCATGGATCAAAAAAGAACTTTGGAAAGGCCACCTGTGGAATGACAGCTACTTCCTTGAGACAGTCGGATCCACGAATGAAACCGCTGTCCGCAGCTACATCGAACGGCAGAAAACACATCAAAGGTGAGGTGACCGTATGCCCTTAAAGAAAAACAGCCCCAACAAGAACAAGCAGGTGGACAGGACTGCTTCTTACCGTGTAGCGGGCAGCCGCAAGGACACGGATAAACAGAATATTGCGTTCCGCTTCCGGGCATACCCTACAAAAGAACAGGAGGCATATTTTTCACGCGTTTTCGGGTGCTGCCGTTTCCTTTGGAACACTTTCCTTGGGGACGACCTGGAACACCTTGGGGTCATGGGCACACGGCTTGGAAACACACCTGCTGATTACAAGGACATTTACCCATTCCTTTCCGAAGTGGATAACTATGCCCTATGCAACGTCCAGAAGAACTATAACAAGGCATGGAAAGCATATTATGCCGGGAATAACGAGAAGCCTGGCTTTAAAAAGAAAGGGAAATGCAAGGAATCCTTTACCACGAATGTTTCCCATGGGAACATCCGCCTGTGTGGGGACGGGATACGTCTCCCGCTTCTTCCTGGCAAGGTCCTGCCCCTCCTTATGCACCGGGAAGTCCCAGACGGTATGAAGATGAAGTCCGTCACCGTGACAAGGGAGCCGGACGGCAGCTATTACGCGTCTATCCTTTACGAGTATGAAGCAAAAACCACGCTGGTACTGGAAAAGGAAGCGCCGCTGAAAACTGTCGGGCTTGACATGTCCATGAAGGAACTGTTTGTGTCATCTGATGGGGAGATGGGCGATTATCCAAGGTATTTCCGGGAATCGGAAGACCGCCTCGCAAAAGCACAGCGAAAGCTGTCCAGGATGGAAAAGGGCTCAAACAACTACCTCCGGCAGAAGGAGAAGGTAGCGAAGATCCATGCAGTGATCAAGCACCAGAGACGGGATTTCCTCCACAAGCTCTCTTCACGCCTGGTGTGCCGCTATGACGTGATCTGCATTGAGGACCTTGACATGCATGCGATGGCACAGACCCTGAACTTAGGAAAATCCGTGTCCGATAATGGTTGGGGCACGTTTGTCCGCATGCTGGAGTATAAATGCAGGCATGCTGGGAAATACATAGTAAAAATCGGTAAATGGGTACCATCCAGCCAGGCTTGTTCCGTCTGCGGGTACCTGAACAAAGACGTAAAAGACCTTTCTGTCCGGAAATGGTACTGCCCGTCATGCGGGGCATTCCATGACCGTGATGCCAACGCAGCACAGAATATCCTGCAGGAAGGGCTTTCTATTTATTACAGCAGTGCCCATCTGGCTTGCTAAGCCAGCTAAGCATATCACCGGTAGGGACGCCGGGCAGAGGCCGTACAATTAACGCCAAGATGGTCGTTATCATCTTGTAAGACGGTATAAACGGCAAAAGAGAAGACGGTTCCATTCGCCGTCCGTGTACAGATGCCCATTCGCAAATGTACCAGAAGCCACCTTTTTCAAAAGGTGGTAGTTCACAGTATTGTAGCGATTTCATCCCGGTCCAGCCTACGAAGCGCATTCTTTGTATTGATGAGATATTGGATCATCGGCTCTTGTTCCTTGTGTTTGACAGCATCTTCCAGTTTTTCCACAGAAGGAAATAAATAACCGGCATATCTTGAGAATGGACGAACCGAATAATAATACTCACCATCAAAGACAACATCTCCTTCCTGTTTTTCATCAATTTTACACAAAATATAAAATGCCGGAATCTGTGCTGAAAATAGTGCCCATTGCACATCACCCTTTGCGGTGGTATAATCAATGCTGTTTGGACACGAAAGGAGGAATTATGCCATGAGAAGGGAAGAATTTTCCATTGAAGATAACGAGCTGGTGATCGGCCTAGAATATAA
This sequence comes from Candidatus Blautia faecavium, assembly GCA_019118425.1. Lineage (GTDB taxonomy): Bacteria > Bacillota > Clostridia > Lachnospirales > Lachnospiraceae > Blautia_A > Blautia_A faecavium. Next base: position 2,331 of record DWYZ01000225.1, read on the forward strand.
GATCATAGAATATACTTCTGTTTTTTATGGTTATATGATTGAAAATTCTTTGGGGATGAGCCATCCGATCCCCCTTGGGAAAAGGCTCAAGAGCAGTTCGGGACGATGCATAGAGATCCAGGAAGACCGTCCCATCCGCACCGCCATACTAGAATTCGATGAATGACCCCAGTGTTTCAGAGCAGAAAAAAGGCACCCTTACAGGTGCCTGAGGAACTTTAAACTCGTCTTAAGAACAGCTTGAATCGTACCAGCGCAAACTGCCGGGTCTTTGCCAGGTAATCTTCTGCAATCCATTCCGTGTCTTTATACAATTCTTCAAAATCATTTGCCCAGTCAGCAAAATGCTGCTTCCATATATCATAGGGATAAGCATCCAGGAGATGCATCTTGTCCTTCATCTCGTTAAATAGGTTCACGATTTCGATCAAGTTTTCCACGGCAAGCCCACTTACGGTACAGCCAGCCATAGACTTACCCTTGGAAGCACCAATGCAATCCTGTACATTTTCAGGCTCCTGTGCGGAATCTTTTTTAGAATTTTCTTCCACAAATTTATCCCATGCATATTTCCCGCAGTCCCTGATACAGCTACGGATAAATTCCATGTGATCCTGATTGTTGCAATTTACGGACCAAATAAACACAGAATCTAATGGTTTTTCCATTTGCAGGAGCATTAATGCAGTCTGTGGTTCCAGTTCTTCATCTTCCATTGCGAAGATGATGTCGGACTTCATCGCATACTCATACGCAAATCTTAATACATTCTCAGGAGAGGTGCTTTTCAGACAAGTTTCCCATTTTTCCATTTCCTGTTCCATTTTTTTGTAAAGCAGGGTGATAAGTACATCTTCCTGGCCGGCCTCCATATTTGCTGTTTGTTCAAAGTTACCCATGTTCATTTCTCCCTTCGTTTTTTTATACCCCTAATATGGCTGAGCGGCTGTTCTTATAAAAATATCATCCTATTCATAGCTTTTTCCTGGGTAACTACAAATTATCAGATTGCCAAGGTGATCAGCATGGTTTTGCCATGGAAGAAGATATAATGCGGTAAACACCAACTTGGGTAAGAGCTTTGGGATGGTTCCCGGACATTTTCCTGTTAATCCTTAGATGTAATTTTTTGCTGTTCACCGCGATAATCGCTTTACTTAAGCATGTTTTTTTCTTATAATTCTCATAAAAGTATAATTGATCAAAAAAATAAAGGGAGTGAAATTATAATGGAGGATCTCTTTGAGAACATCACCACTGCTGCATACGAAACCTGGATGGAAAATAATTTTCCCAAAAAGCATATCCCAGAGCAAAAGATGACCGATGTCATCCATGGAATCGCTGACCGTTTTAAGATATCCGGACATGATTACCTGGATCTGGAATCACAGATCACATCCCTTGTGAGCGATCGAGAAGAATGTTCTTTTAAGGACGGGTTCAGGCTTGGGGCAGACCTGATGACTGGTAAGATTTCCATGGCAGAACGCCAGGACTTTTCGAACCGAACAGATGAGGGGTGATCCAGTTGTCTAACAGAACTTATCTTTGCATCGACCTGAAATCTTTCTACGCTTCTGTGGAATGTATACAACGCGGGCTCGACCCGTTGCATACAAACTTAGTGGTGGCAGATGAAAGCCGGACGGAAAAGACCATCTGCCTGGCCGTCTCCCCCTCGTTAAAACAGTATCACATTTCTGGAAGGGCCAGGCTGTTCGAGGTGATACAAAAGGTAAAAGAAGCAAACTCTATCCGGCGGCAGGCAGCACCGGGGAATAAATTCACCGGAGTTTCCTCGGATGACCGGGAATTGCAGGCAAACCCAGCCCTGGAGATCACATACATAACCGCACCGCCCCAGATGGCAAAGTATATGGAAATTTCTACCCAGATATATCAGGTTTATCTGAAGTACATTGCCCCGGAGGACATTCATGTTTATTCCATTGATGAAGTTTTCATGGATGTTACGGATTATCTTGCCTATTACAAACTTTCCCCAAAGGAACTGGCGCAGAAGATCATCTCGAATGTCAGGAAAACAACTGGGATAACAGCAACAGCCGGCATAGGGACGAACCTTTATCTTGCTAAAGTTGCCATGGATATCCTGGCAAAGCATATCCCTGCAGATAAAAACGGCGTCCGTATCGCTGAATTAGATGAACGGGCATACAGGCAGCAGTTATGGTCGCACCGCCCCCTAACAGATTTCTGGCGTGTTGGACAAGGATATGAAAGAAAGTTAAACCAGTATGGGATATACACCATGGGGGATATCGCCAGATGTTCGATTGGCCGCGAGAACGAATACCTTAATGAAGAACTGCTCTACCGATTATTCGGAGTCAATGCAGAGCTGCTGATCGACCATGCTTGGGGATGGGAACCATGTACGATTAAAGATATCAAGAGCTATCGGCCAGAATCACGAAGTATTGATACCGGTCAGGTCCTTAGGTGCCCATACCCCTACAATAAGGCCAGGGTTGTGGTAAGGGAAATGGCAGATTCCCTTGCACTTTATCTCCTGTCAAAAAATCTCGTTACTGACCAGCTTGTACTGACAGTCGGATACGATATAGAGAACTTGGATACCGCCAATCATAATTACAAAGGAGAGATTGTAATCGACTGCTATGGCAGAAAGATCCCTAAACACGCCCATGGCACACAAAATCTTACAAGTTTTTCTTCATCTTCCATGGAAATACAGGAGGCAGTCTCACAACTGTATGATCGAATCGTGGATCCCTCCCTTCTAGTACGAAGGTTAAATCTTTCAGCGTGCCATGTCATTCCTGCAAATGAGGAAAAAAACAAAGAGGATGAATTCCGCCAGTTAGACCTTTTTTCAGATTGGGGCTTTGCCTCAAAAAAAGTAGAAGAAAAAAAAGCAGCTCTTGAAAAGGAAAAAAAGATGCAGCATGCGATGCTATCCATAAAGGAACGTTTTGGAAAAAATGCCATCTTGAAGGGGATGAACTTGCAGGAAGGTGCCACTGCAAGGGAACGCAATGGACAGATCGGCGGTCATAAAGCGTAAAGGAGAAATCAAAGATGGATCAGAAATACAAAGATATGCTGGATATGCCCCACCATGTATCGGTCACACATCCGCAAATGTCAATGGATAGGCGCGCCGCACAGTTCTCACCCTTCGCGGCGCTGACTGGATACGGAAATGCCGTGGAAGAGGCAGCAAGGTTAACAGACCAGAAAGCGGAACTAACAGACGAACTACTGGATATGATAAACCGGCAGCTGACCCTCCTCTCCAGACATCTGCAGGAAAAACCGGTGATCCGCATCACCTATTTCCAAATGGATGACCGAAAGGACGGGGGCAGCTATACCACAGTTACAGGGATTGTAAAAAAAATTGATAAAATCACAAAGATGATTACAATGGATAATGGCACTGAGATTCCCATGGGTGAAATTTCCGCTATCAATGGGGAGCTGTTCAGAAAATTGGAATGACAGCTCCATCCGAAATTACCCTGGGCGAGGATTTCCTCACATAAGATGAGAAATTCCACGGCAATCCCTTCTAAATATACAGGCTGCCGTGGAATATTGGTCATTTACTTTTGATCTACTTATAATCTAAAACACTTTCTCAAATAAACGGTCTGCTTTTTCTCTATCCAAGGCAACGTATTCTCCTGGCTCTTTCTCTCCCATTTGAATCGGGATAATCTCTTTTTTGATTTCCTCGCAGTACCTTGGGTCCACACAACGGTCTAAATAAATCATCATAGTGTTCAAAACAAATTGGTCATACATATCTGTTACAGTTATGTCCCCTTCAACACCTTTTGCACATATAAAGTTAGCAAGGTTTTTCGGACTGTTGGTCAAGATGAATTCCTGGCAGCTTGTACCATCTAAAGCCTTAACATATGCGCGGCAAATGGAGCCTGAAACAAGCAGTTTTTCGAAATTCATCCTGTCTTCTGGGAATGA
>DWYZ01000226.1 GCA_019118425.1 Candidatus Blautia faecavium
AGATTTGGAAGTTCACTTCCAAACGTTCCTCTTTCTGACGCATTTTATCCACAGGGCACTATGACTGTGCCAATTTTTCCTCTTTCATATATTTCGCATATGCACGAAAGGCAGATGGTATTGCATACTGCATATCTGACTTTTTTCTCTTAATAAAGATCAATCCCGAAGCCTTCGATGGCTCTACTGCTGCAACGCGGATCCGGTATCCTGTCATCCTCCATTCTATATGGGAAAATACATGCTTCGCCGGTTTCAGTTCTTCTATATACAGTGGTTCCATCCTCAGCTTTTTTACAAGGCCGATCGCCTCTTCCGCATTTATATGCCCTTCTACATTAGGCAATTCATACAGACCTGCCAGCAATCCTTCCTCTTCTCTTTTTCGGATAGCTGTATAGTCCCCATCCTGGATCACCAGCACAGTACGATTTTCTACAATCCTTTCTTTCTTAGGTTTTCGGACCGGAAGCGCCTCCACTGTCCCGTCATGATAGGCTGTGCAGGCTTCTTTTACCGGGCAGCTTTCACACTTAGCTTCTCCGTTAGGGATACACACTATAGCTCCCAGTTCCATCAAAGCCTGATTAAAATCCCCTGGGCAATCCTTTGGCATAATCTTTAAAAGCGCCTCTTCTACTTTCTTTTTTACAGAAGCCTTCGTAATATCTTCCCTGCTTCCTGTAAGCCTTGCATACACCCGAAGCACATTGCCGTCCACAGCAGGCACTGGGATATGATATGCAATAGAAGCAATCGCTCCTGCCGTATAGCTTCCTATTCCCTTTAACGACAGTAAAGACTCATAGGATTCAGGAAGCCTTCCATTATATTTTTCTGTCACCACTAAAGCCGCTTCCTGCATATTCCGCACACGATTGTAATACCCCAGCCCTTCCCAAAGCTTTAAAAGCTTTTCTCCGGGACAGGCAGCCAGGGTAGGGATATCCGGAAGTTCTTTTATAAACCTTTCGAAATAAGGCTTTACCGCTTCTACCCTTGTCTGCTGCAGCATGATTTCCGATACCCAGGTGTAATACGCATTATCCTTGTCCCTCCAGGGAAGCTCTCTTTTATTTGCCCTGTACCACTCCACCAAAGGTTTTATGATAGCATTTAACATGTATCTTTTTTTATTCTCCTTTATTCAATTCATTTGTTCCTTTGACCGCTTCTACCTGTCAAGATATACCGGTACCGGTGAATGGATCTCCATATTATCTTCTGTCACAATGCAGTCGTAAGCAAGGAGTTTTACGCCTGCCCTTTCTGCTTTTTTCAAACAATCCCCAAACTGAGGATGAGTTTGCCAGTTAGGTGCAAAATATCTCACGCCCTGCATCTGGATAACAAAGAGCAGATAGGCTTCATAACCATCCTTTACGCATTCCATAAGTTCTTCCACATGCTTTAAGCCTCTGAGTGTGGGGGCGTCAGGAAAACGCACCACATTTTCTTCCTCCAGGGTAACTCCTTTCACTTCAATAAAAGCCCTGCGTTTTTCTGACTCAGCATAAAGATCAAAGCGGGAATTTCCATATTGCTTTTCGCTTTTAAGGGATACCTTTTCCGGAAAAAGTCCGCCTTTCCCGATCCATTCCATAGCCGCCTTGTTAGGGATCTGTGAATCCATATTTATCCATCGTCCCTGCTTACATACACAGATCAGATCATATTTCGTCTTCCTTGCAGGGTTTTTACTTTCCTCAAGGATAACTTCGTATCCAGGCACAAGAAGCTCTCTGCATCTTCCTGTATTCTTTACATGTACAGTCTCAATCTCCCCCTGTATTTCCACATGGGCAATAAAACGGTTCGGTCTGTCAATAAATTTTCCTTTTCTTATGTTTTCATATTTCATACATTCTTATCATAACATAAAATTCCAAAAAAGGCAGTTGCTTTTTTCTCTTTTCTTCGATACAATAAACCAATGAAAAAATATAGTTACATGTCACACCGCTTTTACAGAAAGGACCTTTACACATGGACAGTATCATTTTTGATGTGGACGGAACCCTCTGGGATTCTACAGAAATCGTAGCAAGATCCTGGACAGATTATCTGAAAACAGAAGGCATTTTTATGGAAATCACTTCCCAAAGACTAATGCAGCTCTTTGGTCAGCTCCTTCCGGATATTGCTAAAGCGCTTTTTCCGGATTTCAGCGAAGAAGAGCAGCTCCGTCTCATTGATGGCTGCTGCCAGGCAGAACATGAAGCCCTTTCCAGACAGTGCGCTCCCCTTTATCCCGGCCTGGAGAGCACCCTACAGGCATTAAGCCGGAAATTTCCTTTATTCATCGTCAGCAACTGCCAAGCCGGATATATAGAAGTATTTTTAAAGGCTACAGGCTTTTCCAAATATTTTAAAGGCCATCTTTGTCCTGGGGATACAGGAAAAGATAAAGCAGGAAATATTCGTCAGATCATAGATGATTATGGTCTTTCTTCTCCTGTCTATGTAGGGGACACCATGGGAGACTACAAGGCCTGCCAGAAAGCGGGGGTTCCTTTTATCTTCGCCTCCTATGGCTTTGGAGACGTTCCGGAGGGAACTCTGCGTATCCGCTCTCTGCCTGAGCTTATCTCTGTCTGCGATAAAAAATAGCTGTTGGTACAGTAAAAACATCAGCCTGTCTGTTTTATAAATTGAATACTCAAGTAAAAAAGAAGCATGCCAGCTCTTCTGCACGCTTCTTTTTTACTGGTCGTTTTATACCTATTTTTTACATTTTACTTTTAGATAATAAATCCATGCGATGAATATGAGCACCAACACCACAAGATAGCCGATCTGTACTGCCGGATTTGTGGTCAGAGTGCTGATTCCTGTAGCTACACCGATAAGGATCAGAGCTATGCCGGAGCTTTTTTCCATTTTCTTTTCATCGTACAGTTTCTTCCGTAATTCAGTATTTCCGCCTTTCATAAAAACTTCTCCCTTGCCAAGCAAAAGAGCGATTCCCACTACAATAGCAGCAACTGTTAAAATGTAATCAATTAATGTACCACCCATGATCATTCTCCCTGTTATGTACAGCTGCCGGAAATACTCCGGCAGCATATTTTATTTCCGCGAGCATTGAGCCGGCGGACATACTTGCATGTTCTTTTGACTATGCTCATTAATAGAAGCAGACGATAGGAACTCCATAATCAATAATATTATACAGGATCGCCGCATTTTCCGGAGGAAGATTGATACATCCATGGGAACCTCCGCCGTAATAGCGGTCCCCTCCGAAATAAGGCTGCCAGTCTGCGTCATGGAAACCAATCCCTCCGTTAAACGGCATCCAGTAAGTTACCGGCTGTTCGTATTCGTACTCTCCGTTAGGAAGAAGCTTGCCTCTTAAGACATCCGGACTCTTCTTATAATATAAAGTAAAGATGCCAGGCGGAGTCTGCCTGTCGCTGTAAGTCATATCCCCTGAGACAATGTCCGATTCAAAGATAACCGACCCGTTCTGGTAATAATACATATGCTGGGCGCTCAGGTCCACCTCAATATACGTGTCTCCAATATCATTGACTCCCCGGGCATTAGCCGTCATAGAATATACAGGTTCCCTTGTAGTCTGAGTACCGGATTGGATTTCCTGCGTAAGCTGCGCCACCTCAGCCTCCTGGTTAATCTGCCAGCCGTAAGCAGATCCATATACATATACAGTCCTTCCGCTGGTGGTATAGAACTCCCTGTCTGTTCCGACTGTGTCATAAGTCGCTGCGAGCTGCGCCACAAAATCTTTGATATGCTGCTGGAAGGATGCGTCATCCTGCATCAGCTGGCCCTTTTCGTCAAAGGACAGCCAATCCTTGATAGTAGAGCCATCCAGGGTCACTGTCTGATCCCCAAAGGTATAGGTGATGCTCGCCTTTGTAAAGTTATTATAAGCATTTACAGTAGCTTGAAGCTCCTCATCATCCTTTGTCACTTCCGCCTGTACATATGCTTTTTTAAATTTCGCGAAATTAATGGTTTCTTTGCTGTTTGAGACTGCTTTTTCCAGAATCCGGTATGCCTGTTTTAAATTCAGCTTGCTTCCCTCTGTCTCCGGCACAATCTCAAACTGTGTGTCATTAAATGTTACATAAGCGTTCTCCGGTTCCACCTGGTTTTCTGCCTTTGCACAGTTCAGCTGCTTGATTTCATTCTGGAGTTTTTCTTTGTTATATGTGATATTTTCTTCCGCTGTGTAGCTTCTCTGCTCAAAGAAACCCGTGATCCATTCATATGGTTTCTGATGTTTTAGATAGTTCAGTACCTCACCATCAGACATATATTTATAATCGATCTCTTCTCCGCTTATGCTCTCGGGCTCCTGGTTTCTGGCCATAACCTGGATAGAATAGTCCTCCACTTTAGAAGCAATAGCCTGTTCGGCTTCATAAGCTGTCATTCCGGAACAATCGATCCCATTTATAATGGTACCCTGAAAAAATTTATCCATATAATAATAGGACACGCCTGCATAAGCACACCCCGCCGTAACCGCCAGGATTGCCAGGACGATACCCGTGACCTTCAGGCCTTTATGGCTTTTTCTTTTCTCAGGGACAGGGGGAATCTCCATTTCTCCCTCTTCCAGAGGCACATAAGTGATTGGCCTGGGCCTGGCTGATTTCTTTCTGGATGTGGATGAAGCGGTGGTAAAAGGCAGCTGGATTTCTTTTTCGGGTTCCTCCGAAAGCTTACCAGACGGTGCCATATTTTCTTCTGCCTTTGCATCCTTTTCTACAGCGCCTGCCGTATCTGCCACGATCTGTTCCATCGCGGCGTCGATCTTATCCTGGATATCGATGTCTTCCCCGTCCTCCCGTTCCGAAGTCACCCCTTGTGCCTTATCCATCTTTTCTTCGTTGCTCATTAACATACTCTCCTCGACAATAAGTGCATGAAAAACTATATAACCTCTATATTATAACATAAATCTTCCATTTTGCATCCGGATTTGTCTTTTTTATAAAAGATTAATAATTTCGTCACACTTGTCCACAATCATAAGGCTAGTGTATCCCGGAATCTTCATTTTATCCTCTTATTTCAAAAAGGCTTATCCTCTGGTGTTCAGCTTTAGCTTTTTCGCCGTATCCTTCATTACAAAAAAATACATGAACACCAAAAGGACTGTAGCGATGATCCAAGCCACAGGACTTGCCATACAGGTTCCCAGATAGCTTTTCCCAGACGCTGCGATCACGGCCGTTATCCCTCTTCCGGAAAGCTCCGCAACCCCTGACAGCATAGGAAGGACACCGTACCCCATTCCCTGTATCCCATTTCGCAGCACATTTACAAAATGCAGAGGGATGAAAAAGATGCCTACGCATTTCACATAAATATCTACCATAGGAATAACTTCGGCCGCGTTATCCGAGATAAACAGATAGGAAAGATATTTTCCCGCGAACACTAAAAATAATCCCGTTATCACCGCATACGCGATACCAATCACATGCGCGCAGCGGAATCCCTGCCGCACCCGTTCCAGTTTCCCCGCGCCGATATTCTGGGCGTTATAAGTGGCCATTGTTGTCCCAAGAGCCACAAAGGCCTGGGAAAACACGCTCTCGATCTTACTTCCAGCGGTAAATGCAGCAACCGCGTAAGATCCTAGAGTATTCAGCGCCGACTGAACCATCATGGTACCCACAGCCGTTATGGAATATTGAAGCCCCATAGGAATGCCGACACTGATTTGGTTTTTCGCAAGACCTTTTCTAAACCTCCAGTCATCCCGCTTTAAACGCAGCTCCGGCACTGCCTTAGCAATATAGAGCAGACATAATACGCCGGACACTCCCTGGGAAATGACTGTTGCCCATGCCGCACCTGCCGCACCCATGTGGAACACTATAATAAACACCAGATCCAGCACAATATTTAAAAGAGCAGCAATGATCAAAAAGTATAAAGGCGTTTTACTGTTTCCAAGCGCCCGCAGCACACTTGCCAGAAAATTATACAGCACCTGAGCAAAAATTCCTCCGCAGATGATCATAATATAAGCATAGGCATCTGCCAAAATGTCCTCCGGCGTATTCATAAATTTCAGCAGGCTTTCCATGCTCAGCATACTCCCCGCTGTCATCACCACAGAAACCGCCACAGATAAAATTGCTGCGTTTCCTACTGTCTGCCGCATTTCCTCTGTTTTTCCCGCCCCGAATTTCTGTGCTGTCAGTACAGTAAAACCCGCTGTCAGGCCAGTAAGGAATCCTATGATCAGGAACATGATGGTTCCTGTGGCCCCTACTGCCGCTAAAGCCTTTGTCCCTACAAACTTCCCCACAATCACTGCGTCCGCCATGTTATAAAACTGCTGAAATACGCTTCCAATAAAAACAGGGATAGTAAAATTCAGAATCATGCTCATCGGCTTGCCGCTCGTCATATCTGTTTTCATCTTCTCCTCCACCTCATATCCAAAAACTATTATTGTGATATTTGAGGGGAATTATAGTAAAAAATGGGAATCGTTGCAATACTTCTTTTTTATTTCTTTTATTTTCTCTATAATAACAAAAACCCCCTGGACTCCAGAGGGTTTTGTTGTAAAAATCACGAATTTTATTAATGTTTATTCCCGCAAGCAACGCGCCCAGCGGACATGCTTGCATGTCCATTTGACTATTCCTGAACAAGCAAAGACTTGCCTGTCATTTCCTTTGGCTGTTCCATACCCATCAGCTCGATCAGAGTCGGAATGATATCTGCAAGGCAGCCGTTCTCGCGGAGTTTATATTTCGGGTCTGCATTTACCAGGATAAACGGAACCGGATTTGTGGTGTGTGCAGTGAACGGTTCGCCTGTCTCATAGTCAACAAGCTGTTCTGCGTTTCCATGGTCTGCGCAGATGAACATCTGGCCGTCAACCTCTTTGATAGCATCTACAGCTCTGCCCACACATGCGTCCACAGCTTCCACAGCTTTAACAGCAGCATTCTCCACACCTGTATGGCCTACCATATCCGGATTTGCAAAGTTAATAATGATCACGTCATATTTTTCGGACTTGATCGCCTCTACCAGCTTGTCGCAGACTGCAGGTGCGCTCATCTCAGGCTGAAGGTCATAGGTTGCCACCTTAGGAGATTTTACAAGGATCCTGTCTTCTCCCTTATTTGGCTCTTCCACACCGCCGTTAAAGAAGAATGTAACATGGGCGTATTTTTCTGTTTCAGCGATACGCGCCTGTGTCATATTATGTGCGGCAAGGTATTCACCAAAGGTATTGTGGAGAAGTACCTTGTGGAAGGCAACCAGTTTATTTGGAATCGTGTCATCGTAATCTGTAAAGCATACATAGGTAAGATCCAGTCTCTTTCCTCTTTCAAAACCTTTAAAATCATCATCGCAGAAGGCTCTTGTGATCTCACGGGCACGGTCCGGACGGAAGTTAAAGAAAACTACGGAATCCTTATCAGAAATTACCGTAACCGGCTTACCATCCTTTTCAATCACAGTAGGGAGGACAAACTCATCAGTCTTGTCTGCATCATAGGAAGCCTGGACAGCCTCTGCCGCATCTGTACCTTTCACTCCCTCACCCTTAGTAAGGGCTTTATATGCAAGCTCCACACGGTCCCATCTGTTATCTCTGTCCATTGCATAATAACGTCCGGAAACCACGCCGATCTCTCCTACGCCGATTTCCTTCATCTTTGCCTCAAGTTCCTCGATATATCCCTTTCCAGATGCCGGAGGGGTGTCACGTCCGTCTAAGAAACAGTGTACATACACTTTTTTAAGACCTTCTCTTTTTGCCATCTCAAGAAGGCCGTAAAGATGGGTGTTATGGCTGTGTACGCCGCCATCAGACAAAAGTCCCATAAAATGAATGGAGGAATCGTTGTCTTTTGCGTTTTTCATAGCTGCAAGAAGGGCCTCATTCTTGAAGAAGTCTCCGTCTTCGATTTCCTTGGTGATCCTGGTCAGCTCCTGATATACGATGCGTCCTGCACCCATATTCAGATGTCCTACTTCAGAATTTCCCATCTGGCCGTCCGGAAGTCCTACGGCAAGTCCGCTTGCATACCCCTTTACAAAAGGATACTCTGCCATCAGCTTGTCCATAACCGGAGTCTTCGCCTCATATACTGCATTTCCTTCTTTTTTTTCATTCAGTCCGTATCCGTCAAGAATCATTAAAACCGTTGGTCTTTTGCTCATAATGTTCTCCTTTATTTGTAATCGTTCTCCTTAGTAAAAAGGAGAGTTTTTTTGTACTAAAAAGTAGCTCCTTTTATATAGTAACAAAAAATAGAAATTTTTCAATTGTTTTCTTCAAGATAATTTCTCATAAAAGCAGCTATTATTTTCCGTATACTCTGAGCATACTGGAAATCTTTCTTACTGCCTGGCTCTTATCCAGCTCATCCATGGCTTTCCTGAAATCACCTTCTTTTACAGTAGACGTGATCACAACCACCTCCGCGCTGTCCTTGATCTTTGATTCCTTCTGGATGATCTGCGCAACGCTCACATGATGCTTTGCAAACACAGCCGTCATCTCTGCAAGAACGCCGCAGCGGTCCTCCACCTGCATACGGAGGAAGTAGCTGTTATGGGTGTCTTCCATTTTTTTTACAGGCAGGTCTTTATAGCAGGTACAGCCGATCCTGGCGCTGCACCCCAGACGGATATTCCGCACAATGTCAAATACATCTCCCACAACAGCGCTGGCTGTAGGGAGCTCTCCTGCGCCTCTTCCAAAGAACATGGCATCCTCCACTGCGTCTCCATGGACAAAAACCGCATTATAAGAATCATTTACAGAAGCAAGGGGATGGGAACTTGGGATCAGCATAGGACACACATACGCCTCCACCCCATCTTCTGTATTTCTTGCCATCCCAAGGAGTTTGATGTCACAGCCCATCTCCTTTGCGTAGCGTATGTCTTTGGCGGAGATCTTCGTGATCCCCTCTGTATACACATCGTCAAAAACCACTCTGGAATTAAAGGCTACCGATGCAAGAATTGCCACTTTGCGCCCTGCATCAAGTCCTTCTATATCCGCAGTAGGATCTGCTTCCGCATAGCCAAGTTCCGTGGCAAGAGACAGGGCTTCTGAAAACTCCATTCCCTCCTGGGTCATCTTTGTCAGAATAAAGTTTGTCGTTCCATTAATGATCCCCATGACTTCTGACATATGGTTTCCGGCAAGACACTGCTTTAACGGGCGAATAATCGGAATACCGCCTGCCACCGCAGCCTCAAACAGGAAATCCACATGGTTCTTCTCCGCTGTATCTAAAAGCTCTTTTCCATGTACCGCAATCAGATCTTTATTGGCAGATACCACATGTTTGCCTGCATTTAACGCAGCCAGGATGTATGTCTTTGCCGGCTCGATCCCGCCCATAAGCTCAATAACAATATCAATAGACGGATCATTTAAGATTTCTTCCCAGTTATTTGTCAAAACAGACGGATCTTCTACTCTTAAAGCCGCTTTTTCCAGGTTTCGCACCAATATCCTGGATATCCGGACTTTACTCCCGATCTTTGCCTCCATCTCACTTTCCTGGTTTTTTAAAACCTTGTAAACTCCTCCGCCTACCGTCCCAAG
>DWYZ01000227.1 GCA_019118425.1 Candidatus Blautia faecavium
CCCCCCTCAAGATGAGATATCCCATCCGAAAGGAGTAAGACCCCTTGAAGACGACGAGGTAGATAGGGCAGGGGTGGAAGTACAGTAATGTATGGAGCTGACTGCTACTAATCGGTCGAGGGCTTGACCAAAAGATACTTAGCGAAGGCGAGGCAGAGCCGAAGGCTGAGGTTAGTATCTTTGGTCGTTCTATCGAGCAAAGCGAGATAGAACTTCCTTAGAGAAAACACTTAGCGAAGGCAAGGCAAAGCCGAAGGCTGAGGTTAGTGTTTCCGGTCGTTCTGCGGAGCAGAACTTCCAAATGAAACATTAGCGAAGGCGGAGCCAAGAGCTAAGCTGCAGGTCGAAGAAAGATTTGAGTGTCTAACATGTATGTAGTTTTGAAGGTACAGATTATTTACAGAGAGTTGATTTTAAGAATAATTACTGTTGCACTAAATAGTGTGGCAGTTTTTTGTTATCAAGAGTAAAAGCCAGGTCTGTATAAGGCCTGGCTTTTGAGCACAAATATGGCGATTCGGCTTTTGGCCCAAATCATGCTTTTATAATGATTTTGCTTACATGACAGGCCTGCGCTTTTTCGTATGTGAATGGATATGAGAAGAAAAGGAGGTACCTATGAAAGAAGCAAGCAATTGTGCTTACTGCGCAAACTATATTTACGATGAAGAAAGTGAAACTTATTTTTGCGATGTAAATCTGGATGAAGATGAGTATTACAGATTTATGAGCAGCCATTTTAGAGAGTGCCCCTATTACCGATCTGGGGACGAATATAAGATTGTGCGGCATCAGATGTAAAGAGGACGGGTGTCTTGCGAAAGTGTTTTGTGTATAAATTATTGGTATTCGTATCCATCTGGTAATTTTCCGATGATTCTATGAATTGCTTTTTGTTTATAAATCCAATATAATGAAATGAGAATTACAGATTATGGGCAGGTTTAAATGTATGCCGCGAATGAGGAATTGGCTATCAGGCTATTTTGCGGTTAGAGTACAAGGTCACTTCGCAGGGCGGAGGATGGAGGCAATGCGGCGGCATTGCAGACCGGCAATAACACGGCAGATGGCAAAATGGGCAGTCTGTCAGTTGGGGTATAGCAATCAAAATATAACGGGAGGGTATGTAGCATGAACAGATGGACAAGACATTTTTATCAGCCTGTTGCTCCTTTGGGAAAGGATGGACGCAGGGTAACAGGAAGTCCGGAGCATATTCAGCTTTCCAGAGAAGCTGCTTGCGAGGGAATGGTACTATTAAAAAATGAAAAAAATCTGCTTCCATTTTCCAGGGGAACCAGATTGGCTCTTTTTGGAAAAGGATGCGCGGACTATGTAAAGGGCGGCGGCGGAAGCGGAGACGTAACAGTGGCCTATAGCCGAAGTCTTTTAGATGGGCTGGAATACAAGCAGACGGAGGGAAGTGTACAGGTTTTCCCACCCTTGGCAGAATTCTATCGAAGAAGAGTGAAGGAACAGTATGAAAGCGGCGCGGCTCCAGGGAGAACTACAGAGCCGGAAGTTCCAACTGAGCTGATCAAACAGGCGAAATGTTGGGCGGATGCAGCGGTGATTTCCATTTGCCGTTATTCACTGGAGGATGCAGACAGGGAAGGAATTCCAGGAGACGGCGATTTTTATCTGACAAAGGAAGAGCAGAAGATGGTGGATACCGTCACAGCGCAGTTTGAAAAAGTAGCTGTGGTATTGAATGTAGGAGGCATGGTGGATACTTCCTGGTTTAAAAATACAGAAAGGATCCAAAGTGTACTGCTTGCATGGCAGGGCGGTATGGAAGGAGGACTTGCAGCGGCGGATTTATTATGTGGAGATGTGACGCCCTCTGGAAAACTGACAGATACCTTTGCTGCTGCTTTTGCCGATTATCCTTCCTCTGCAAATTTTAACGATTCTATTTATTATGTGGACTATACAGAAGATATATATGTAGGATACCGATACTTCGAAACAATCCCCGGTGCGGCAGAAAAAGTGAATTATCCCTTTGGTTTTGGCCTCTCTTATACGGATTTTAATATCCAGATACTGGATGCAGGAGAAAGAGAAGGGATGATTTTTGCTGATGTATGCGTCAGAAACACAGGTAAAACTTCTGGAAAGGAAGTTGTGCAGATGTATGTCAGCGCACCTCAGGGGAAATTAGGAAAACCATCCAAGGTTCTGGCTGCCTTTGAAAAGACGAGACTCCTGCAGCCGGGAGATTCCCAGGTCCTTCATCTTACATTTGCGGCAGAGGCAATGGCGTCCTACGATGATCTTGGAAAAATTGAAAAATCCGCTTATGTTTTAGAAGCTGGTTCCTATGTGTTCTGGATCGGAAATTCTGTGAGAAATGTACAGAAAGCAGAATTTTCTTATGTTGTGGAAGCAGATCGCGTGGTATGTAAGCTATCGGAAAAATGTGTACCTAATGCGTTAAAAAAGAGGCTGCTGGCAGATGGAAGCTATGAGGAACTTCCATTGAGAGAAAATCCGTATACACAAAGCGAGATCGAAATGACAAAGACGGAACTGGTAGATGGGATTTATCCCCAGGTCCAGTTTGTAGATTATCGCAATCGGGCAAAAAAAGAAGTGGATTTTACTCTTCAAGAGGTGGCGGAAGGAAAAGTTTCCATTAAGGAATTTCTGGGACAGCTCAGTGATGAGAGGGTAGCGGATCTTTTAGGCGGCCAGCCTAATACAGGCGTGGCGGATACCTTCGGCGTGGGAAATCTGACAGAGTACGGCGTGCCCAATGTTATGACTGCGGACGGTCCGGCAGGAGTCCGTATAGAACCGGATCGGGGCGTGACCACAACAGCTTGGCCGTGCGCCACCTTGCTTGCATGCAGCTGGAATCCACAGCTGGCAGAGAGGATTGGCCGTGCAGGAGCTTTAGAACTGAAAGAAAATAACCTTGGAATCTGGCTGACACCAGCTATGAATATTCACAGAAGCCCTCTTTGCGGAAGAAATTTTGAATATTATTCAGAAGATCCTCTGGTAGCAGGGAAAATGGGAGCCGCTATGATCCGCGGCATCCAGTCAGAGCATATGGGGACAGCTATGAAACATTTTTGCTGCAATAATAAAGAGACGAATCGAAGAGGAAGCGATTCCAGAGTTTCCGAAAGAGCACTTCGGGAGATTTATCTGAAAGGCTTCGAGATCGCAGTAAAAGAGGCGCAGCCCTGGATGGTCATGAGTTCTTATAACTGGCTGAACGGATGCCCCACTTCCTGCAGCCGGGAATTATTGACGGATATTTTGCGGAAGGAATGGGGATTTGACGGAGTGGTAGTAACGGACTGGTGGAACTTAAAGCCCCATTACTTAGAGGTAAAAGCAGGAAACGATCTGAAGATGGGCTGCGGGTATCCGGAAAATTTAAAAAAGGCATTGGAGAAAGGCCTTTTGACAAGGGCGGAGATGGATATCTGCGCAGAACGGATTTTAAAACTTATTCTGAAATTTGATTGATATTTGCCATATGGAAAGCAGGCTGCCGTTGGACGGATATTGTTCAGGACAGCCTGCTTTTTTGCGAATTTTTATGTTTATTTTCAATTTGCTTGTAACGTTCTGCAGTTTTTAACGTCTTATATGCGTAAAGAGATAGGGAAGGAGATGAAAATGGATATCCAGGAATTGTATGAAAATTACTTTTTAACGGTATATAAGTATATCCTTTCTTTAGCCCAGGATGTACATATCGCAGAGGAAGTAACACAGGAAACTTTTTTCAAGGCGTTAAAGCAGGCGAAGAGCTTTCGGGGGGAATGTAAGCTTTCTGTTTGGCTTTGCCAGATCGCGAAAAATTGTTATCTGGATGACCTGCGCAAGAAAAAATACGTGAAAAGTATGGACGAGTCAGAGCAGCCGGCCGCTATGGAGGATTTCGGGACTGTCTATATAGAAAAAGAGACGGCTATGCGTATCCATCAAAAGCTGCACAAACTAAAAGAACCATATAAAGAAGTTTTTTCTCTACGGGTATTTGGAGAATTATCTTTCCAGGAAATCGGGGAAATATTTGAAAAAAGCGAAAATTGGGCGAGAGTAACTTATCATCGGGCAAGAATGAAGATCAAGGAGGAATTGGAGTTTGAAGATAACATGTAAAGTCATCGAAGATTTGCTTCCCTTATACGTGGATGAGGTTTTAAGTGAAGACAGCAAAGCTTTAGTGGAGGAACATTTAGCGGAATGCGGGGACTGCCGCGATAGGCTGAAAAAAATGCAGTTCGCTGCTTTTCCTGTGATCCATCCGGCAAAAAAGGATAAAAAAAACAAAGAGAGAGAAGCTTTGCTTAAAATCAGGAAAAAAATCCGAAAAAAAAGGATAACAGCAGTTCTTGCGGCTGTTTTATGTGTAGTTTTCATTTTTTCAGCAGGACATTATATGTATTATGAGAGGAAGATATATATTCCATTTGAAGAGACTGGCCTAAGGGTAGAGGCAGATGGAAAAATATATTCAGATAAAAACTGGTATGGACGGCTGTATGGTATTGTATCCAGAGATCAGAAGGTTCAGTTTTTAGTGGAGACAGAAACCCCGTATATACGAAACCAGTATCCTGCTAAGGATCTTCCAGAGGATCGTCTGGTTATGGATCTGTATGTGGTTTCTTCTCCGGGAGGGGATACGGAGACCACGATCCCTTCCTTGGAAAAGGTCTACTATTTGTCGGAAGAATATGTAGATTTTATTTTCAGCGAGGATGAACAAAAAGCTGCCGAAGAACTGAAAGAGCTGGAAGAACACTCTATTTTACTATGGGAAAAGGGAGAAAAGAATGCAGAGAAAGATGCAGTAAAAGAGACATCCCAAAGGGCAGGAGAGCCAGTCCGGTTTTATCAGGGAACAAGAAATGTTTCCACCTTTTCCGGAAGAAAGTGGAACCCGCCCAAAGGATCGTATGCAGATGAAAATGGAGTGGTGTATGACCAATCAGGAACGGTTATCGGGGTGAATGAGAAATTTCGTCCGGATGGAAATGGGGTGGGGTAAGGAGAAAAGAAACGTTGACACAATAGACAGAACCAGATACAATCTTCTAAAAAACGGAGTGGAAGATAACTTCCAAATCTGCCATTAATGGCGCAGTCATTGTACCCTGAGTGGAAAGTGCGTCAGAAGGAGGTAAGGATGAAAACATTTAATTACGATCTGGTAAAAGATCCACAGTATTTTCGCGATGGCAGGCTGGACGCTCATTCAGACCATCTGTATTATCGGTCAGAGGAAGAATGGGAGGAGGGCAGCTCCTTGTTCCGTCATAGCCTGAATGGAGTCTGGAAATTCCATTATGCACGTAATTATAAGCAGACGATAAAGGGATTCGAGCAGGCAGGGTATTCCTGTAAAGAATGGGCGGATATTTACGTGCCGGCACATATTCAGCTGGAAGGGTATGATGCGCCCCAGTATGTGAATGTACAGTATCCCTGGGAAGGGCATGAAGAGATTTATCCCGGAGAAATACCAGAACGGTTTAATCCTGTGGCAAGCTATGCA
>DWYZ01000228.1 GCA_019118425.1 Candidatus Blautia faecavium
TGTATAATATTTTTAATTAGTGCGGAAATATGTAAGAACATACTGCAAAAAAATCAGGAAAAAACAGCGGTTTTAGTACTTCTGAATAAGAATGGCCATAGGCAGGATAAGTATTAAATTTAAATGAAATCCCTGGTCCATTGGTTGACAAGAAGGCGATACTCTGTATAATGAGGAATAGAAAAAGAAGAGCATTTCCATTATATGGGAGGTAATATAAATGAAGAAACAATATCTTGTACTTGCAGGACTTTTAATCTGTAGTATCGCAATATCCGGATGCGGAAGCAATGAGAATGATTCCGCGCAGCAGGCGAATGTGACAGTTGTGCCTACAGAAAGCCCGGACGAGGAAGAGTTAGTAGATATGCAGGTCTCTACAGATGATGAGACGATAGATAATATTATAGGAACTAGAACAAATACAGCTTCTGAGGTAACGATCGTAAATGAGACAGGAGGAGAGATAACAGAAATCTATATCCGTCCATACAATGAAAATAACGATGATTATGAATGGGGCGATGAACTGGTAAATGGAAGCTTTACCCTGCAGGATGGGGATAAGGCCCTATATTACTATGAAAAGGACGCGCAGGATGATGAGGGAGAGGCGATCACCCTTTATGATATACGTGTCGCTTATGCAGAGGAAGACCGGAATGAATGCTATTTCCGGATGCTGCCTTTGCCTACGATAAGCCAGATTACTCTCTGTATGGAAGGAACAGGTGCGGATTCTATACCATATGCCAGGTATTATGATTCTGATACGCGACGGGAATACTCCACTTTGAATGATGTCATGGAGCGCCTTGGCATTTCCAGTACAGATACTTCTGACAGTGATACATCGGAGGAAGAGGACGATAATGGAACGGATACCCAGACACCTCAGAATACGCCGGAACCTACCCAGACACCGTCTCAGACACAGGCACCGGAACCTACTCAGGCACCTTCTTCTGATGAACTTATCGAACAGGCTAAAGGATGCATTGGGCAGTCGGTGGATGCCTTGTACAGTGCTGTAGGCGAGCCCAGCGGCGGGAGCGAGTATGTGAACGAGCCGGAATCCGGTGAGACAGGCTACTATTATTATGACACCTTCACAGTGTCCACAACAGTCGATGAAAACGGCAATGAGGTTGTGGCCGGTGTATGGTAATATTAAGGAGTGTGGAGGGAAACTTCCAAATCTGCCATTATTGACGCAGCCAGTGCGTCAGAAAGAGGAAAAGATGGATATGAAACGAGTATTATTAAAATTAAGCGGGGAAGCGCTTGCAGGAGAAAAGAAAACCGGTTTTGACGAAGCCACGGTTATTGGTGTGGCAAAGCAGATCCGCTCCATAGCAGAAGAAGGAATGGAGGTCGGCATCGTTATCGGCGGAGGAAATTTCTGGCGGGGACGTACCAGCGAGACGATTGACCGCAGCAAGGCAGATCAGATTGGGATGCTTGCTACCATTATGAATTGTATTTATGTATCGGATATCTGCAGATATGTAGGACTTCAGACGGAGATTTTTACTCCGTTTATCTGCGGCGCTTTTACGAAGATGTATTCCAAGGATGAAGTGGAGGCGGCCTTCCGAAGCGGAAAGGTAGTATTTTTTGCGGGGGGAACAGGTCATCCGTATTTTTCCACAGATACAGCAACAGTGTTAAGGGCAGTGGAGATCCAGGCAGAAGCCATTCTGTTGGCTAAGGCGGTAGACGGGATTTATGACAGTGATCCTAAGGTAAATCCGCAGGCAATAAAATATGAGGAAATAACCATCCAGGAGGTAGTGGATAAAAAATTGGCAGCTATGGATCTGACGGCATCCATTATGTGTCTGGAAAACAAGATGCCGATGCTTGTTTTCGGACTGGACGAAGAAAACAGTATCGTAAATGCTGTACATGGAGAATTTTCCGGCACAAAAGTAACTGTATGATACATGTCATACCCGGACTGCGTACTTGCTGTGTGGTTACAGGCCAGTATGATTCGGTAGGAAATTTGGCTTCGCGGAGCGAATTTTAAACGCCAAATTGCTGGTCACTGTGTGACCAGCAGCAACTGTATAGTGTGTCTATGACGCCGGGGATAAATAAAAAATAACAGGAGAGGGAGAAATAAAACAATGGATGAAAGAATTCAAAAATATGAGGACAAGATGAAAAAAACATTGAGCGGTTTTGAAACGGAATTAACTACCATTCGGGCGGGACGCGCCAATCCGCATATTCTTGACAAAATTACCGTAGACTATTATGGAGTGCCCACAGTTCTTCAGCAGGTGGCAAACATTACGGTGCCGGAAGCACGTATGATCCAGATTCAGCCCTGGGAATCCAGCCTGATCAAGGCGATAGAAAAGGCTATCCTTACCTCAGATCTGGGCCTGAATCCCAGCAATGACGGAAAGGTCATTCGTTTGATCTTCCCTGAGCTTACAGAAGAACGCCGTAAAGAGTTGGGAAAAGATGTGAAGAAAAAAGGAGAGGGCGCGAAGGTTGCTGTCAGAAATATCCGGCGGGACGCAAACGATGCCTTTAAAAAACTTGCAAAACAGGACGTATCAGAGGATGAAATCAAGGAACTGGAAGAAAAGATCCAGAAGCTTACTGATAAATATGTAAAAGAAATTGATAAAGCAGTAGAAGTAAAAACAAAAGAGATCATGACTGTATAAAAAGAAAACGTATATGGAAGAGAGCCAGCAACAAGGCTCTCTTTCCGCATAGGAGGAAAAAGTTTGGAAGAAAACATGAATGTTCCCAATCATATTGCCATTATCCTGGACGGAAACGGGCGCTGGGCAAAAGCCAAGGGAATGCCCAGGAGTTATGGGCATGTAAAGGGTTGCGCGAATCTGGAGACAATCTGCGACCATATGAAGGATCTGGGAGTAAAATACCTTACTGTTTACGCCTTTTCTACAGAAAACTGGAAGCGTTCCAGGGAAGAGGTGGAAGGTTTGATGAAACTGTTCCGCAATTATTTAAAAAAATGTATCAAGATAGCAGAAAAGAACCGTATGCGGGTAAAAGTAATAGGGGATATCACCGCTTTTGATCAAGATATCCAGGACCGGATACGGGAACTTGAAAATTTTTCTAAAGATTATACAGAACTGCATTTTCAGATTGCTTTAAATTACGGCAGCAGGGATGAGATTCTTCGGGGAGTCAGAAGGCTCGCACAGGATGCGGCTGACAAGAAGATCGATCCTGCGCAAATTGATGAGGGATTGTTTGAAAGTTATCTGGATACAGCGGAAATTCCAGATCCGGATCTTATGATCCGTACCAGCGGGGAACTGAGGCTGTCTAATTTCCTTCTCTGGCAGATGGCCTATACGGAATTCTATTTTACAGACGTAGCCTGGCCGGATTTTGATAAAGCGGAGCTTATTAAAGCCATAGAGAAATATAATAAGAGAGACAGAAGATACGGGGGAGTAAAGGAGGAATAAGGATGTTTAAGACAAGACTCTTAAGCGGCATCCTGTTACTTGCGATAGCTTTTTTGACCATCATAAGCGGCGGCTATGTTTTGTTTTTTACCTTGCTCTGTGTATCCTTAATCGGGATGCAGGAGCTGTATAAGGCAATGAAGGTAGGGAAAAAGGCTTTTAATCTTTTGGAGATGGCCGGTTATCTTTGCGGAGTGCTGTATTACTGCGCTATGCTGATGGATTTCGAGAGATATGGGATGATGGCTGTCATTATGAGCCTGGTGATCCTGATGTTTATTTACGTGTTTGCCTACCCTAAATTTGAGGCTGGAGAGGTTATGGCAGCGTTTTTTGGAGTAATCTATGTGGCTGTCATGCTGTCCTTTATTTTCCTTACCAGAGAATTGGACGGCGGCGTATTTCATGTGTGGCTGATTTTTATATGTTCCTGGGGATGTGATACCTGCGCCTATTGTGTAGGTATGCTTATAGGCAGACATAAGATGGCTCCCGTGTTAAGCCCCAAGAAATCAGTAGAAGGCGCGGTTGGCGGAGTCGCAGGAGCGGCTCTTTTAGGAGCAGTATACGCCTGGGCGACTCACGGGGCGTTAGCGGAATACGCTTTGATCTGTGCGGTTGGAGCTCTTATCTCCATGGTGGGAGATCTGGCGGCATCGGCGATTAAGAGAAATCAGGGAATCAAAGACTATGGAAAACTGATCCCAGGCCACGGAGGTATCCTGGACCGGTTTGACAGTGTGATCTTTACGGCTCCTGTTATTTATTTTCTTGCGAAATTTGTTTTGGGAATTTAAGAAAGAGTATAGTTTGGAAGTAAACTTCTAAATCTATCATTATTGACGCAGCCAAGGTACTTCATGAATAAGGTGCGTCGGAAAGAGGAAAAAATGAAACATATTGCGATTTTGGGCTCTACTGGTTCTATTGGAACCCAGACCCTGGATGTGGTACGGGCAAACGGAGATATTAAGGTGGAAGGAATCAGTGCGGGACATAATATCGGACTTCTGGAAAAACAGATCAGAGAATTTCATCCCGGTATTGCTGCAGTGTGGGAAGAGGATGAGGCGAAAGACCTTGCAGTCCGTATTCAGGATACAGATACAAAGGTTGTCTGGGGAATGGAGGGGCTCCTTGAACTAGCACGTATTCCCGCTGCAGATATTCTTGTAACTGCCATTGTAGGGATGATTGGAATACGTCCCACGATAGAGGCCATCCAGGCTGGAAAGGATATCGCACTGGCAAATAAGGAAACGCTGGTTACGGCAGGACATCTGATCATGCCTCTTGCCAAGGAAAGGGGAGTCCGGATACTTCCGGTGGACAGCGAACACAGTGCGATTTTTCAAGCTTTAAATGGAGAGAATAAAGAGGAAATACATAAACTGATCATTACGGCATCAGGAGGCCCTTTCAGAGGGAAAAAAAGAGAGGGGCTGGCTAAGGTTACCCTTTCGGATACGCTGAAGCATCCTAACTGGGTGATGGGGCAGAAGATCACAGTGGATTCCGCCACCCTTGTAAACAAAGGGCTTGAAGTGATGGAGGCAAGGTGGCTGTTTGATATGGATCTGGAACATATTCAGGTGCTGGTCCAGCCGCAAAGCGTGATCCATTCCATGATAGAATTTAAGGACGGAGGCATTATGGCTCAGCTTGGTACGCCGGATATGCGCCTCCCTATCCAGTATGCCCTTTATTATCCGCATAGGAGATATCTGGATGGAGAACGCTTGGATTTTATAAAATTAGGGCAGATTACTTTCGAGGAACCGGATATGGAAACCTTTTTAGGGCTTCCCATGGCTATAGAGGCATCAAAAAAAGGAGGAACCATGCCCGCTGTATTTAACGCGGCAAATGAGCTGGCTGTCCGTAAATTTTTACACCAGGAAATTAATTTCCTGGATATTTACGAGATAATCGGGCAATCTATGGGCAGACATCATATAAAAGAGAATCCTGGCCTGGAGGAAATATTGGCTGCAGAAAAAGAGACTTATCAATGGATTGAAAGCAGGTGGTAATTTGAGGTTTATTATTGCGATTGTTATTTTCAGTGCGATTATACTGATACATGAGTTTGGACACTTTTTGCTGGCAAAGAAAAATAAAATCGTAGTTACAGAATTTTCTCTGGGAATGGGTCCGAGGCTGGTAAGTACAGTAAAAGGAGGGACCAGGTATTCTATAAAGCTTCTTCCAATAGGAGGAAGCTGTGCTATGCTGGGAGAAGATGAGGAAGAGAACGCTCCCGGCACATTTAATTCGGCTCCTGTATGGGGAAGGATCTCTGTCGTGGCTGCTGGCCCTATTTTTAATTTTATTCTGGCTTATATTTTGGCTTTGATCATTGTGGCATGCCTTGGCTATGCCCCTGCAATGGTGATGGATGTGACAGAAGGGTCCGGCGCTCAGGAAGCAGGATTAAAAGCTGGAGACGTGATCACAGAATTTAATGGATATGATATTGATGTGGGAAAGGATTTGTATGTCTATACCTATTTGAATGAATTATCGGAAAACGAAAGCATAAATCTTTCTTACGAACGAGATGGAGAAGAATACAGCATCAGCTATCAGCCTGAGGTGGACGCCAGATATCTTCTTGGCTTTAACCGGTCAGGCACTGACAGCCTGGAGGTGGAATCTCTGATTGAAGGAATGCCTCTGGAAGCAGCTGGAGTACAGCCAGGAGATGTTCTTACTTCTATTAATGGAGTGAAATTTTCAGATGGAGCAGAATATGAGGAGTATATTACAGAACATCCGCTGACAGATGAACCTGTGAAGATCACCTATACACGTAACGGAAAAGAATATGAGGCGACGATCACGCCGAAGGAGTATAAAACCGTGACCACTGGATTCTCCTATAATGTTTCCGGATGCATCAAGGCAGATGGATTCGAAATTTTCCCTAGAGCAGCCTTGGAAGTGAAATATTTGATCCGGACAACAGTGCTTTCCATTAAGGAACTGTTCACTGGAGGACTGGGAGTACAGGACCTCAGCGGTCCGGTAGGTGTAGTGGATGCTATAGGGGATACTTATGAACAGACGAAAAGTGAAGGAAGCATGATTATGTGGATGAATCTGCTGAATTTGGCTGTTCTACTCTCAGCGAACCTCGGGGTGATGAATCTGATTCCCTTCCCGGCACTGGATGGAGGAAGACTGATCTTTCTTTTCGTGGAAGCCATTCGGAGAAAACCGGTGAACCGTCAGCTGGAGGGAATGATACACTTCGCCGGGCTTATGCTTTTGATGGTTTTGATGGTAGTAGTTATGTACAATGATGTGCTGAAGATTTTTTGATATATGTCACACCCGAACCACGCACCCGCTGTGTGGTTACGGGCTAGCGCACTGACATAATCCTCTCCAAACTAACTGCAGTTCCTATTTTGCCATTTGACGCATTGGCGTCGGTCTACGATTCCGCCGCAGCGCTTTCCTTCTCCGCCTTGCAGAGTGACAAAATAATCAGCACTGTTAGTGTGAATATGAATGTGTCAGTATACTGTTAATATTCAATAGGCAATGGCTTCGCGAAGCGAACTTTGAATGCCAAATCGCCTGTTGCTGGTGACCGTGTGATCAGTAACGATTTTTTTGCATCGACTTGATGAAAAAAACATAGAATAGTAAGAAAGCAATTTTGCGAGGAATTCTATGTATCAATATGGAAGACTGCAGGCACAGCAGGAAAATGAAGACAAGGGAATGCTGCGGGTCTCTGTAAGATCTGAAACCGGGCAGCCGGTAGAGAATGCGCTGGTTCAGATTTCTTATACTGGAGAACCAGGAAGGGTGATCGAGGAAGTAAGGACAGATTCATCAGGAAACACGCCGGAGCTGGAACTTGACGCTCCGCCTTTGGCCTACAGTCTGGAGCCTGTGGAACAGCAGCCTTATGCGGAATATACGGTGAATGTACGGGCGGAAGGTTTTGAGCCGGAAGAAATCGCAGGTATAGAGGTCCTGCCTCAGACAGCTTCTGTGCAGTCGGCTAATCTGATTGCCAGAAGAGAGGGGGAAGGGGATTTCGAACGGATCGTTATTCCTCCTCATACTCTGTTTTATGAATATCCTCCGAAGATTCAGGAGGCGGAAATTAAGCCGGTAAATGAATCCGGAGAGATTGTTTTAAGCAGAGTGGTGATTCCGGAATATGTGATCGTGCATGATGGTCCTGTAGGGGATAACCAGGCAAAAAATTATTATGTCCGGTATAAGGATTATATTAAAAACGTAGCCTGCAGTGAAATTTACGCTACCTGGCCGGATGATACGATCCGGGCTAATGTGCTTGCTATCATGTCATTTACCTTAAACAGGGTGTATACGGAATGGTACCGGAATCAATACAAATTCGGGGTTGGAGAATCAGAAAAGTGCAGCTGTCGAAAGAGGCTTTCTTTGACAGCTGCACTTGTTTTTTATCTGGATGGCGGATTGAAAGGCTTCGGAGCAAAGCCGTTAAATGAGAGTCTCCTGTAGTTTAGTGATACAGTTTTAATTCTTATGTCTTACCCCTATAAACGGCATATGTCAAAAATAATTATTGACATATGCCATTTATGGGCGTATAGTATATGCACAGAGAAAAAATATGTTGAGGAGGTGCTGTCTTTGCCCAGGCCAAGGAAATGCAGAAGAGTATGTCACTTTCCTCAGAACCTGACCTTTTTGCCGGAAGAGCAGGGAGAGGGGAAAGAAACGGTTTTTCTGACTGTGGATGAGTATGAAACGATCCGTCTGATCGATAAAGAGGGACTTTCCCAGGAACAGTGCAGCGACTTTATGCAGGTTGCGCGCACTACCGTACAGCAGATTTATGCCAGTGCAAGAAAAAAGCTGGCAGATGTCCTGGTAGACGGGCTGCCTCTGCGGATCGAAGGGGGAGATTATGAGCTCTGCAGCGGAGGCGGACAGGCCTGCGGATGCAACAACTGCTATAAACAAAAATTATATCAAATATATGCAAAACCGAAAGGAGAAACAATCATGAGAATTGCAGTAACTTACGAAAACGGAGAAATCTTTCAGCACTTTGGACATACAGAGCAGTTTAAGATTTATGATGTGGATGGAGGAAAGATCGTGTCTTCCCAGATTGTGGATACCAATGGAAGCGGACATGGAGCCTTGGCGGACTTTCTGAATGCTTTGCATGTAGACGCCTTGGTCTGTGGCGGCATCGGAGGCGGAGCGCAAGCGGCATTGTCCGCAGCCGGCATTAAACTTTACGGCGGCGTCTCCGGCAGCGCGGATGAAGCCGCAGAAGCGCTTGCAGCCGGGAATCTGGAATTTGATCCCAATGTCCACTGTGACCATCACGACCACCATGAAGAAGGGCATACCTGCGGCAGCCATGGATGCGGGGAACATACCTGCGGGCATGCGCAGTGATTTTTGGGGAAGAAAATTTGGTGAATTCCGACCAGTAAAAAAGGGCGCCGGGCTTAATGCCTGACGCCTTTATAAATAACTGGCGATTTGCCAAGTGACCTGATCACAGAAAAAAACTCATAGATATGTATAATAGAACTAATAAAATACAAGGGAGGTGTTGTAAACAATGAAGCAATATGTTTGTTCCGTCTGCTCATATACTTATGATGAGGCGAAAGGGATTCCACAGGCCGGGATCGCACCGGGGACAAAGTGGGAAGAACTTCCAGAGGACTGGAAATGTCCTCTATGCGGCGCTGGTAAATCTCAGTTCCGGGAAAAGGATATCCTGGAAAAGAACGCGCAGCAAAAGGCTGCGGATGATTTAGAAAAGCCTCATGTAGATCAGGAATTATCTGCTATGGAGATGAGTATCATCTGTTCCAATCTGGCAAGAGGATGCGAAAAACAGTACCTGCCCCAGCAGGAGGAAGGCTTCCGAAAGCTGGCAGAGTTTTTTAGGTCCAAGGCAGAACCGGCACAGGATGCAGGAAGGGAAAAGCTGCTGGAGCTGATCGACAGGGATCTTTCCAGGGGATATCCATACGGAATGAAAACGGCATTAGAAGAATCGGATCGGGGCGCACTTCGCTGTCAAACCTGGAGTGAGAAAGTAACCAATATGTTGAAATCTTTACTGACCCAATATGAAAAAGAAGGGGAAAGGATGCTGGAAAATACCAACGTCTATGTGTGTACTATCTGCGGATTTGTTTACGTGGGCGACACTCCTTTGGAACAGTGCCCGGTCTGTAAGGTACCCAGCTGGAAATTCGAGAAAGTGGAGAGGAGGGCGTGAGTATGGGAGAGAAATATGCGGTAAGAAATCTGCGCTTATGTACCAAGGACTGTTTGTGTCTATATGTCTGTCCTACCGGAGCGACAGATACAGAAAACAGTATTATTGACGTGGATAAATGTATCGGGTGCGGCGACTGCGCCCAGGCCTGTCCTTCTTCGGCAATCTCTATGGTTCCGAAAACGCTCCCTGTTCAGCAGCCTAAGGAGGATAAGGTGAAAAAAGCGCTCCGAAGCCTGATACAAAGCAAGGCCCAGGCGGAATTGATCGCCTCCCGGCTTCCCGATGCTTTAAGTGCGGCGATAGAAAAGTCCTCCCGTCTGATGGCCGAGGATCTGTGCCGGGAGGCGGGCTTTATGCTGCCCCAGAGCGGAAATACCAGAGCTTTTTTAGAATCCATCAGAAGCTATCCCGGCATTCCTGCGGATGTAGTAGAG
>DWYZ01000229.1 GCA_019118425.1 Candidatus Blautia faecavium
TCGTTTACCCCATCATCGATTCTAACCTAAAGAATTTTATTATATAAAAAAGAGACCTCCTTAAGAAGTCTCCATTAGTTTTGCAGTTTACACCTAAAGCTTATAGCATTAAAAGGAAAATATGTCAGATAAACATAGACAAAACCAAAAATATGTCAGATTTTTTTACATTTCTGCATTTTTGTAAAATAAAAAGAAAAAATACAAGTGTTCTTCGCCTTTCATATCTGCTATACTGTACCTGCAGCTTACGATAAAATGCTGACTCAATGTTACTGGTCACGCGGTGACAGGTAACGACACAATAACATTGACAGGAGACATAGTTACAAATGAACTACACTTTTACCGAACTCCTTTGGCTGCTGCTTGTCTATTCTTTTCTGGGATGGACCATCGAAACCGTCATAGGAACAATAAAAAACAAAAAATTTATAAACAGAGGCTTTTCCACAGGACCTTTTTGTCTGGTTTATGGTTTCGCCGCTATTCTTATGGCTGTTACAACGGAAGATTTATCCCAGCACACTGGTTTTCTTTTCATTGGATGCGGAATACTTGCTACTGCAGTAGAATGGTTTACCGGAAAGCTCCTGGAACGTCTAAACAGCCATAAATGGTGGGATTACTCTGAAAAAAGATGGAACTACGATGGATATATCTGTCTCCAGTACAGTATTCTGTGGGCTGTTTTGGGTACGCTCACTGTCCGGTATACAAACAAACTTTTCCTTGCCTTTTACCGGCTGATGCCCCAGTCCTTTTTTAACATCCTGATATGGATTTTAGCCATTTTGGTCTTTATGGATATCGCTGTCTCTGCAGCGGCAGTTCTCCATATAAAAAAAGAGAGCCCTGCTGCCGTCCAGATGAAACATAAGATCTCCGCCCTGACCTATAAATTCGGTCTTTCTCTCGTAGGGTACGTAGAACGCCGTATGGCTAAAGCCTATCCTGTGATCATGGAAAAAAACGAAGAAATCCGTAAAGAAGGAAAATTCGCGGAGGGATGCGGATTTTATAAGCTGTTCTGGCTGTTTTTCATAGGCAGTCTTCTAGGAGATATCGTAGAAACCATTTTCTGCCGGATCACCGCCGGAGTCTGGATGAGCAGGAGCAGCCTGGTGTGGGGCCCTTTCAGCATTGTATGGGGATTGGCTATTGTCTTTGCCACTGTACTTTTATATAAAGACAGAGAAAAGCCGGACCGCCATCTATTTCTTGTAGGTACCTTTCTCGGAGGCGCTTACGAATATATCTGCAGTGTCCTTTCCGAACTTGTTTTCGGGAAAGTTTTTTGGGATTACAGCAAAATCCCCTTTAATCTGGACGGAAGGATAAATCTCTTGTACTGTTTCTTTTGGGGTATTGCCGCCGTTGTCTGGATAAAAGGCCTGTATCCCAAACTTTCCGGATGGATTGAAAAAATCCCGAAAATATGGGGCTATATCCTTACCTGGATCTTAGCTGCATTTATGACAGTAAACATGCTGGTCTCCGGCCTTGCCCTGATCCGCTATGACCAGAGAGCCGGCGGTCCTCCAGCCGCCAGCGGGTGGGAACATATCATTGACACGCATTTTGACGATTCAAAAATGCAGCAGATCTATCCAAACGCAATTTCTAAATAAAAAAAACAGGGAATTTTCTTCCCTGTTCTTTTTAACTGTCGGAAGTTTTTTCTTTTTCTTTAAATGCAGGAATCGCTCCATTTTTTACCATATTGGTAAAAATCATAATCGCAATTGGAAAAAGGAACAAACCTGGCAGACCGCACATTCCAATTCCCACAAACATGGCGATCAAGGTTACTAAAGGGTGCAGACCGATCTGTTTTCCCACAATTTTAGGTTCCGCCATATTCCTTACTATGGTGATCACTATGTAAAGGAGCAAAAGCCCAAATGCCAGGGGATAGTTTCCCATAACCAGCATTACCGCTACCCAGGGGAGAAGGACGCCTCCTGTCCCAAGCACAGGCAAAATATCAAATACCGCAATCACCATAGCAACGATCACTGCATTGGGAATTCCAAGGATCAGAAAACCCACGGTCAATTCAGCAAAAGTCAAAAGGAACAGCAGAAAATAAGATTTTACATAAACTTTCAGGAGATTCAGCCCATTTTCCTTGATGTCCCTGACTATCTTCTTCATTTTTTCCGGCATATATTTTTTCACTACGTTCATGATCTTATCATAGTCTGAAGCCATATAAAAAGATGACACGATCATGATCACGATCCGGATCACCGCTGAAGGAATCCCTGCAATATATTCTGATAAAGATCTCAGAACATTCATGGAAAGAGCAGAAAGGGTCTGTCCTGTATTCTGGATAAACTGCCTGAGCCCGTTCTCAATCTCACTTGCTAAAAACGGATCTGCTTCAGAAAGCGTATTTCCAAGCTTTTCTAAAACAGAATCCAAAAAGGGGGCGATATCCGCCTGATAAATCTCCGGCAGCCGCACGATCAAATCCCCTGCAACTGCGATCACCTTTCCCCCGCCTAAGATCACGACACCAAAAACCACCACATAACAAAGAACTAACAGCAAAAGCATCAGCGGTTTCTTCCCGCCGCCAAGCTTTTTCGCAAGTTTTTCTGCCGGTCCCCGAACAAAAAACACCAACAGAAAAGCTAATAAAAAAGGCATTAAAACAGGCAGCAAATACTTTCCTGCCAAAAAGAGCAATACTGCAAAAAAACCGTAATAAGTTATGTTAATCAAAAATGCCTTTTTCTTTTCCATAGTCTCTCCCCAAAGTCTTTTGTTTTATCTTTACAGACATCCTTTAAAGTTGTCCAACGTTTACTTCCTATTATACGGCAACTTTACCAAAGGTTTTTTTACTTTTTGTTTGTATATTATTTCAAATTTATTAATATTTATTTAATTTTTTATTATCAAAAACAGTTCCTGAAAATATTAAATATTTCTCCCTCTGCCATTTTTCCGTTATTTCCAGAAAAAAAGCGGCAGGAGGCGGCAATCTCTTTTAACTGCCGTTCATTTTCTACACCCAGTTGGCGCAAAGAGGTGGGAAGCCCAATCTCCCGGACAAAATCATCCAGAGCCTCTATCCCTGCTTTTGCTAATTCTTCCTGACTTTTCCCATCCGGAGAAATCTTCCATACATTTCGGGCGAATCTTGCAAATTTGGGAAGCTCTTCCTTATAAATATAACGGCAGTAAGCTGGGTAAAGTACGGCCACTCCCATTCCATAATTACAGCCTGTAAATGCCCCTATCTGGTTTTCTATTAAATGGCACATCCTGTCACATTTTTTTCCCAGTTTGATCAGGCGGTTTTCTGAAAAAGAGGATTCCCAGAGCAGATTGCTCCTTGCAGTATAATCCTTCGGATCTTTAACTGCCTGCCGGATATTTTTTATCAGACTGCGCATCAGTGCCTCTGCAATCTCATCAGAAACATTCTGTTCGTCTGGTTTGCAAAAATAAGTCTCCATAATATGAGACAAGCTGTCAAAGGCTCCGAATACCATCTGTTCTTTCGGGATACTGAAAGTATAAACCGGATCCAGCAATGCAAATTCCGGGTTGCATTTTGGGTAATCATATCCTGTTTTTATTTTTAACTTTTCATTGGTGATCACTGCCGCACCGTTGCACTCGCTCCCTGTTCCCGCAGAAGTGGGTATTACACCCACTGGTATTGGATCAAAATCCAGGGTTCCCCTGCGTTCCCAAAAGTTCTTCCAGGCATCTCCTTCATATCTGGCGGCAAGGGACACCGCCTTCGCGCAGTCCATAACAGAGCCTCCGCCAATGCCTAAAATGATCTGTACCTTATTGTCCTTTGCAAGTTTTACTCCTTCCAACACTTTTTCATAAGTTGGATTTGGTCTGATCCCTGAAAATTCAACGATTCTTTTTCCCGCTTTCATCAAAAGGCCTAAAATTTCATCATAGATTCCATTTTTCTTAATTGCGCCCTGTCCGTAAGTCATCATGACTGTATCGTAATTTTTTAAAAGGCCGGACAGAAATTCTTTTACACAGCCCTGTCCAAAATATACCTTTGTCTTATTCTCATAGATAAAATTATTCATTTTTCATTTCCTCCTGCATGGTATGACCGTTCTGGGTTCGCTGTTTTACTATACTGTTCCTGATCCCTCTTTTTGCGCGCTTTCTCGTTCCGGGACACTTAAAATCAGATGAATGTCCCGTTTAAAAAAGAGACCCCAAAAGAAGTCTCTCATAAAATTCTCAAAACCATAACTTTGCTCCATTAACAAAGCGCTGCTTATCCGCCGCACCAGCCGCTCTCATCCCAAAGACTATCTGATATAATATTTTTGATATTTCCTAACCGCCGCCTCTTATTTCAGCTTTCTCCAAGTATGCATGTACATTCCCAAAGATACTGGAAGCATGATCAGCTCTACAACCAACTGTGTCCAGATCATCCCATACAGTCCTACCGTCAGATTCATCAAAATGAGCAGAGGTATATTCAAAAGCCCCTGCCGGCAAAAAGTAAGGATTGCGGACTGCACTCCCTTTCCCATTGCCTGAAGCGTATAACTGATCAAAAAATTCACGCAGGTAAAAGGCACTGCCAGACAGGCAATCCGTAAAAAGCTGGCTCCCAAAGCGCTTGTCTCCGCTTCCGGTATAAACAAATGCAGGATCTGATGGGAAAAAGCAGCAAAACAGGCTATAAATCAGGCTGACAGTATTACCGCCGTCTTCCAGGAAAAGAAGGAGACCTCTCTCATCCTTTTATAGTTTTTTGCGGCATAATTGTATCCTACTAAAGGCATAAAGCCCTGACAAAGTCCCATAGACACATTCAGAGGGAACTGATCGATCCTTTTCACGATCCCGTAAGCAGCCACAGAAATATCTCCGTATCCGGAAGATAGCTTGACAATAACCATATTTGAGGCGTTTCCTAGGGCTGTAGCCAAAGCAGAGGCCAACCCTACAGAAAAAATCTGACGGACAAATCGGAAAGTAAAATACTTCGGCAAAAGGGAAACTGCCGTTTTTCCTTTCAACCGTATATACATGGCCACAAAAAATACAACGGAAGCTCCATTAGAAAATGCCGTGGCAATGGCAGCTCCCGCAACATCCAGATTCATTCCAAAGATCAGCGCCGGGTCAAGGATCACATTTAAAATACCTCCGAACATCATCCCGATACTGGCCGGTCTGGCATGTCCCTCACCTCGAAGCAGATGGCCCAAGGTTAAGCTAAGCATAGTAGGAATTCCTCCCAGAACCACTACCCAGTTCAGATAGCTTTGGGCATATCCATAAGTGTCCTTGCTGGCTCCCAGAAATACTAAAAGGGGCTCCCGAAACAGATAAGTCAGTAAAGAAAAGAAAAAAGTAACACAAGCGCCTCCCCACACACTGAAGGCTGAAATGTTTTTTATATCATCATGCCTTTTCTGCCCCAGCATTCTGGAGATCAGGCTGCCGCCGCCCAGGCCGAACAGATTGCCAAGAGCCGTTAACAGATTAAACCATGGAGATACCAGCGAAACAGCCGCTACCATATAAGGGTTTCCGATCTGCCCTACAAAAAATGTGTCTGCCAGATTGTAGATCATCGTTACCACCTGACTTATGATGGTAGGGATCGCAAGCGTGGCGACCGCCCTTGGAACGGGCATTGTCTCAAATAACTCCTTTTCTGAAACTTCTTTTTTCATAGTCCTGCATATGCCTTCTTTCCTATTCCGTCCTTTTCTTTTAAATATCTGATTTACTGCTTACGGCCATCCATTCCTTGATTTCTTTTAACCGTTTTTCCAGTTCCTTCTCTGCGATATGCGCTGCGTCACTGCCTAAAAGCAGCCGAAACGGCAGATTTCCTTTTAATACCGTTTCTACAATTACCTCTCCGCCCTTTTTCGGGTCTCCCGGCTGATCTTGATGGTTCACGCAGTTTTCTTTCCGATATTTATCAGCTAATACATCATAATCAGCAATCTTTATTTCCGTACCCAAAAGAGAAGTATTATAAAAATCTGTACGCATAGCCCCTGGCTCCACAAGCATGGTATGTATGCCTAAGTGCTCCACCTCTTTTGCAAGGGCTTCCGTTAAAAGCTCCAATGCCCCTTTTGCCGCAGAATAATAGCCATTTCCCAAAGCTCCCCGGACAGCTCCGATAGAAGTCACATTTATGATCAAGCCGCTTTTCTGCGCCCGCATGATTGGCAGCACCATTTTTATCAGCTCTGCCGGAGCGAAAAAATTCGTTTCAAAAAGTTCCGAGACTTTATCTGGTTCGCTTTCCTCCACGCAGGCACGGTAGCCATGTCCTGCATTATTGACAAGGACATCGATGCCGCCGAAATGTCCGTACACCTCTTTTACCGCCTGGCTCATGCTCTCCTTGTCGTTTAAATCCAGTTTTAAGGCCAGTCTCTGTTTCGGATACGCCTTTATCAGTTCCTGTATCCTGTCTGTATTCCGGGCTGTAACCGCTACATTTTCGCCACGCTTTAAAGCTGCCTTAGCAATCCCTCTTCCCAGCCCGCTGGAACATCCAGTGATCAGCCATGTTCCCATCCGTCATCTCTCCTTTAGCCAGATTGGCAAAGATGTCCTTGCATCCTTGCCAATCTAAAAACGCTTTTTACATACATTCCATCAGAATCTCATAAATTTCATCTCTGCTCAGTTCTCTTGGATTACATTTGATCACATTGCAGGTATCTGCCACGTTTCTTAAAAGCTCTGGAGTGATCTCTGTTTTTGACTTAAGTTCACCCATCTTTGCAGGCAGTCCGCATTCTTTAATGAAGTCTGCTAATGCTTCTACACCGGCTTCTGCCGTATCTTTTCCAAAGACTACCTTGGCAAATCTCTCAAATTTTTCTTTCGCGTCTTTTACAATATGACGGTAATATGCCGGATGGATCACTGCCAGCCCTTGTCCATGATTACAGTCTGTATAAGCCCCAAGCTGATGCTCTAACTGATGTGCCTGGAAATCTGTCACTCTTCCCACTTTCAAAATTCCATTTTCTGCCATAGCTGAATCCCACATAAGGTTCCCACGGACCTGGATATCGTCTATGTTTTTCAGCAGACGCCTCATATTGACCACAGTATTGCGCATTATAGACAGAGCCACATCATCCGATACATTGTCCTGATCAGAATTTCCAAAATAAGTTTCCATTGCGTGGCTTAAGGTATCAAAGGCGCCGGAGATCACCTGCATTTTCGGAACAGACATGGTATATGCCGGATCCAGGATGGCAAATCTGGGAGCCG
>DWYZ01000230.1 GCA_019118425.1 Candidatus Blautia faecavium
GAAGAACGCATCTACACCGCCGGCGAAAAAGAATACCTGGTATGGCTGGAAAGAAAAGACAAGGGCGTACCCGTAGGAGAAGCAGTACAAAAAGAATTCATCGCCATCCGCGACAAATACTGCTTACCCTATCAGTTCCCCTTTGAAGAACAAGAATAAATTATGCAAATCAGAGGATATGGCAGCGAAAAGCTGCCATATCCTATTTTTACCCGAAACCTCACACAACGCTCATCCTTCCGTCATGTAAAGCCAGCCGGGAGGGGACGCTGCTTGGGGTGGCGGGCCTTGCGAGGCGTCCCTTACATTCCCCCTCTTTTTTGGAAAAACCACTTGCTTATCACGATTTAGAGTGTTAAAATATCAGTGTTAGATATCATTAAAGTACCAAAGGAGCAGGGATATGAGTAAAAAAATTAGAACTGAGGCAGTTGATCATCTATTTGAGGCAATTCTCTCTCTGAAAAACAAAGAAGAATGTTATATATTTTTTGAAGATGTATGCACCATTAACGAGCTTCTTTCTTTATCCCAACGTTTTGAGGTTGCTAAAATGCTGATGGATAAGAGAACTTACCTGGATATTTCAGAAAAGACCGGAGCTTCTACGGCCACGATCAGCCGGGTAAACCGTTCTTTAAATTATGGAAATGACGGTTACGAAATGGTTTTTTCCAGAATGCGCGAAAAAGAAAACTCCGAAGAAAAATAAAAAATAATACATCACGAAAAAAGGCTGCCGAAAACGGACGTTTTCGGCAGCCCTTTCTAAACTATTTCATTTTTCTGTCTTAGAGACCTTTTCTTTCTTGGGCTTCTTTTTTTCTTCCTCAGGCCGGAGATCGTCTATGATCTGTTCAATGAGCATTTTTTTTACATAGACATCGAAACTTAAAAGGCAGATAAAGGAAAAAAGCTTTAAAAATTTTTTATCCTCTTCATCAGCATCTTCGAAGGTACCATTGGCAATGGTATAACGTTTGGCCAGATCTTTCTTTAAATATTCAATCTGATTTTTTTCCATGCTGAAAACTTCATTATAAATATAAGTCAGATCCTTGTCGGACACAGATTTAAAATATTTTTTTGTGATAGGTCCAAGCAAGGCCTGTATATCGCTGATAG
Organism: Candidatus Blautia faecavium; assembly: GCA_019118425.1. Lineage (GTDB taxonomy): Bacteria > Bacillota > Clostridia > Lachnospirales > Lachnospiraceae > Blautia_A > Blautia_A faecavium. The sequence goes on from DWYZ01000230.1 coordinate 1,126, forward strand.
AAAGGATATTTTTAAAATAATAAATAAATATCAACAGCAGCAGATGTTCTTTACAGTAGCGTTTCTTTTCCGGAGAAGGAAGAAGATTGTTTTTCGCATAGTTATTGATCATAGTCTTGGTCAGAATCTTATCTTCGGGATAACGCTTGGTGGAGGAAAGCTGGGACTCCATAAACGTGGTGACCTGATCCATATACAGATCAATATTAGGCAGATCTTCCGGTTTAATATAGTCAATCCTGGAAACGCTTTCCAGAATACTGTTGATCATGTCTTTCGTATCTATTGTCATTGATTTTCACCTCTACTCCCTATTATATAGTTTTAAATACTACTTGTAAATGTTTTTTTTAAGAGAGTTTTGGGGATAATAAGCAGAGTTATACAAGCTTATGTTTTTGCCGGTATTCTCTTGGAGACATTTGAAAAACATTTTTAAAAGCTCTGGAAAAATGGAGCTGATTGGTGTAGCTCACACGGGAACTGATCTCCCCGATGGAAAGATCTGTGGTCTTTAAAAGAGCAGCAGCTTTTGTCATGCGGTAATGGATGAGAAATTCCTGAGGGGACTGTCCCATGGTATCCTTAAAAATCTTTCCGAAATAGCTTCGTTCCAGATTGCAGCGCTTTGCCATATCTTCCACGGAAATAGGGAGGGCGTAATTTTGTTCAATGAAGCTGACGGCTTCCTTGGCGTAAAACTGAGAAAGTTTGCCGCCCTGGGTCTGGCGCCGGGAGGCGGAGCCTTCTAAAATAGCGTCAATGATAATATAGAGCTGTCCGATCTGACGGATAGCAGAGTCATTGGAGTGCTGGGAGAGATAAAGAAGTTCTCTTTCCAGAATCGCTCCATCCTGTGGGCTGTGGGGAGTATATACGGGCGATGCGGAGGAAAGCCCTGCGTTTTCCATCAGTTCTTTGGCACGGAGTCCGCCGAATTCAATCCAGGTGTATTCCCAGGGATCATCCCGGTCGGCAAAGTAGGTGTTGATATATCCCGGTTCGATGAGAAACCCCATGCCAGGACCAATCTTATATTCTGTAGACTGATTTTTTTTATTGTCTGTAAGCAGAGTGCCTTTTCCGGAAATTATGTAATGAAAAAGATAGTGATTCCGCACTATAGGACCATAGGAATGCAGCGGCCGACATTTTTCGTAGCCATATTGGTAAAGGTTAAGATCCATAAAGCGATCGTCAGAAAATACATGAAACAAGAGATTTGGCATATGAAATCCTCCATGCATAAAAAGTTTTCGTCGATATTGCTAAAAAAGACATGTAAAATATGTGAAACAGCACTAAAATTCTTAGCTTTTTATTTATTATATACCTAAATGCGTGTATATTTCAATAATATTCTTAAAAACTAGCATTCGGGTATAAAAGTGGATTCATAGTAATATTTACCCCTTGTAAAAACAATGTTAAAATTCAGATATCAAAAGCAGATTCCTCTGATTTGGATGCCGGAAGCAGGGGGATGGGGAAAGGAGAGAAGAGAATGAAAGGAAAGGTAGCGGTTGTTGCGGGATGCAGCGCTTTGCTTATGGGTACCTGCCTTCTTTTAGGAGGATGTGCAGACAGCGGGAAAACAAGCGACGGAAAAGTAAAGATCGAGATGGTACAGTATAAGCCAGAGGCAGTCAAGGCCTTTGAGACGCTGGAGCAAAAATTTAATGAAACCCACGACGACATAGAGCTTACAATTGAATCGCCTAATGAGGCGATGACGATCTTGAAAACGCGTTTTATAAAGGAGGATCAGCCGGATATCATTGGAATCGGCGGCGATATTAACTATTCCAATTTCTTAGACGCGGATATGCTGCAGGATATTTCAGATTTTGACGGGCTGTCAGATATTAAACAGGCCTATTTGGATATTACGAAAAATCTGGAATTTATACCAAAAGACGGTACCTATGCGGTGCCATATGTAGCAAATGCGGCTGGAATTCTTTATAACAAAGAAATGTTTGAAGAAAACGGGTGGGAGATTCCTACTACATGGACAGAATTTATAGATCTTCTGGACACTATTCAGGCATCTGGCCAGAGACCTTTGTATTTCGGATTTAAAGACACATGGACCTGTCTTGCTCCTTGGAACGCCATGGCGGTAGATTTGGCTCCTTCCGATGTGTGCCAGCAGGTGAATAGAGGGGAAACCACTTTCAAAGAGCAGTACAGAGAGGTTGCGGAAAAAATGCTTGCACTGCTTCCGTACGCCCAGGAGGATCCTTACGCATACAGTTATAATGACGCATGTACTGCTTTTGCCAGAGGAGAATCTGCGATGTATTGTATCGGAAGCTATGCTGTTCCCCAGATTTTATCGGTAAATCCAGATATGGAGATTGATTCCTTTGTCTTTCCGGCAAGCGACAATGCAGAGGAAAACGTGCTGAATTCCGGCGTGGACCTTTTGTTCAGCGTTATGGAAGACTGCAAAAATAAAGAAGCGGCATATGAAGTAATCCGGTTCCTTCTGGAGGATGAAAATATCCAGGTGTACTTGGATGACCAGAATGCAGTTCCCTGCAAGGAAGGCGACTTTACACTTCCATCTATGCTTGACGGAGTAAAATCCTATATAGAAGAAGGCAGAATGTTGGATTATCACGATCATTATTATCCGACAGAAATGGCTGTGGACGCTATGATCCAGACCTTCCTGATGGATGGGGA
>DWYZ01000231.1 GCA_019118425.1 Candidatus Blautia faecavium
AAATCCTAGATTGATCAAAGAGTAGATCAGGCTGATCCAAAACAGAACCCGAACCGTCATTCCGATCTCATCACAGCGCGCCTTTATGTTCCTGCTTTTATTCCCTGTATACATAACAAAACCCTCCCATATCCAGCTTTTTCTAAGCTCAGTATACTATGGGAGGGTAACTGCGTCAACAAGCTTCGTTATCGTTTATCAATAAATTTTTATCAATATTCGATATCTAATTATTTACAACCCGTTCCGGTTTTCTTCCAGCTTCCACTGCATGGATATCTTCCCATACCATTTCGTACCCTCTTTTAAAGCTGGAAGCAGTAATGCCTCCGATATGAGGGCTGAAAAGCAGTCTGTCCGCAATCTCCGAAGGCTGGTTTACTAAAATATTGTCCTCTTTCACCGGTTCCCCGGCTATAGTGTCCAGGGCGGCCTTTTTGATGATTCCCTTTTTAATGGCGTCCACCAGCGCCTGGGAATCCACGATCTCGCCCCTGGCAGTATTGATGAGATAGGAACCCATGGATACTTTATGGAAGAAGCTCTCATTGATCATATTCTTCGTTTCTTCTGTTACCGGCACATGAATGCTGAATATTTTACATTTTCCGCATAATTCATCTAACGGCAGATAAGTAACGCCGTATTCTTCTTCTACTGCTTTATCTGCCCTGTGTCTGCTGTAGTAATAGGTTTCCACATGAAACGCCCGCATCAATCCGGCCACACATTTGGCGATATCTCCGAATCCGATAAGACCTACAGGGAAATCTGACAGCTCATAGAGATCGCCTCTCACCATATACCCCTCTTTTACCTGGATCTGCCTGCCTTGTCTCACAGCCGCGTCCCCTGCCGTCACATCCCGCAGAAGCCCCAGCATAAGGAGCACCGTCTGTTCCGCGACTGCCATGGCGTTCATCCCTTTGCAGTTGCACACATATACGCCCTGTTCCCTGGCAGCCTCTATGTCAAATAAATTATAAGCCACTCCTTCTGAATGGATCATGCGAAGCTGTGACATTCCCCGGATCAATTCCTTAGACACAGGCGCTATGGCATCCGCAATGATATAATGCGCGTCTGACGCCTGTTTTAAAATCTCCTGCTCTGACGCAGTAATAGGCAGATCCACCAACTCCACGTCTTTAAGATACTCTTTATCGGGAAGATATTTTTCAACATTTCCTTTTTTTCCCAGATGTAAAATTTTCATGGCAGCCTCCTCATCTTCCAGCGCAGTTCTATTATTACTGATCACACAGTGATATGCAACGTTCTATTTTCACACGCTGTTTATGTATATTTCCCTTATTCTACCATATTTGCTCTGGAAATCACAGGGACGTTTTTTAGCTGCTTATAACCCTGCCGGCTGGTTTAATTTTTCCACGAAATCCGCCATTGCCTCCGAAATCTTCAGCTGCTGAGGACAGACAGCTTCACAGCTTCTGCATCCTATGCATGCGTTCGGCTTTTTCTCCTCCGGCAGCGCGTCCACCGCCATATGTGTGATCAGGCCATTCGCGTAACGCAGCTCATTATACATGGATAAAAGCGTAGGAATATCCAATTCCTGGGGGCAATGTGTTACACAGTAACGGCATGCCGTACAGGGAAGGATATCCAGCATACTGTCTGTAACGCCCATAAGCGTTTTCATCTCTTCTTCTGTCAGAGGCTTATCCTCCTGATAGGTAGCGATGTTTGCTTTCATCTGGTCCATATTTGACATTCCGGAGAGCACCATTGTCACTCCCGGGACAGACTGAAGGAACCGGAAAGCCCAAGCAGGAATTTCCTCCTCTGGACGAAGAGCTTTCAATTTTCCTGTGTTTTCTTCTGAAAGATTCGCCAGGCTTCCTCCTCTAAGAGGCTCCATAACCCAGATCGGGATCTTCCACTCATTAAGAAGTTCTACTTTAGCCTTTGCATCCTGCAGCTTCCAATCCAAATAATTTAACTGGATCTGGCAAAACTCCATATGCTTTCCGTAAGCTTCCAGGAACCGTTTTAGTGTGTCGTAACGGCCGTGGACTGAAAAGCCCAGGTGTTTGATCCGTCCTGCTTCCTTTTGCTTTAACAAATAATCTAAAATTCCATATTTCTCATCCAGATAATAGTCAATATTTTTTTCATATACATTATGGAATAAATAAAAATCAAAATAGTCCACGCCGCACTTTTTAAGCTGCTCTTCAAAAATACTCTCCACCTTATCCATATTAGAAAGGTCATATCCCGGAAACTTGGTGGCAAGATAATAGCTGTTACGAGGATATTTCGACAGTACTTTTCCAATCACCTTTTCTGATTCCCCAGCATGGTACCCATAAGCTGTGTCAAAGTAATTTACACCTTGTTCCAGTGCATAGGCAACCATCTCCGCTGTTTTTTCTTCATCAATGGGAATATCTCCCTGATTTCCCACTACCGGAAGCCTCATGGTTCCAAATCCTAATGCCGACAGTTTTAGATCCTGAAAATCTTTGTAAATCATGATATCATCCTCCTTTTTTCATAAAGCAAGGCCAATACAAAAGGGGGGAATGCTTTTGGCATTGGTATTGGCCCTGCTTTCTTATTTACCATACTCCCTGGAGTACGCTCTAAGTCAATATTTTTTTTCATTTAACATGTAAAACGAAAAATTAAATTCGTGTTTCACTTTTTTATTTTTCTGTCTGTCCATGCTGGATTTCCTTCATATTCTTTTTTCTTACATACATATGATAATCCGCCTCACGAAACAAAGTTTCCGCATCTTTCTCCGTTCCCATTCCCGTGGAATATCCATAAGCAATCTGTAAAGAAATCTTTCGCGCTTCATTGATCTTCGCCAATCTTTTGTTGAACAGATCCAATTTCCCAAGGATTTCTTTTTCCGAATGTTCCCTTAACACTACCGCGAATTCATCTCCTCCAATCCGAAAACACTTTCCTTCATTTTCAAAAACGCCGCGTATACATCTTGCCGTATCTGTGATCAGTCTGTCCCCTTCCTGATGTCCGTAAGTATCATTAACTTTTTTCAGGTCATTAACATCAAATACAATATAAGCCATATTCTTTACTTCCTTTGTTCTCTCCTGTTCTTTTATAAAGGCAGAACGATTTCCCAGATCAGTCATAAGATCTCTATAAGCAATCCTTTTATATATAGCAATACTCTCATTGATCTTCATATTGTAATACAGCTTCTTAAACGCCCCATAAGCCAGGCATACGACAAAAAGGAACATTCCCACGCTAAAGGCTATACTGTAAGCTGAACCTGGCCTTGTATAAAAAAGCACAAGAGCAAGCAGCCCAAAAGCGGAAAAAATCCCAAAACCCGAAAGGACAGGATACATGTCGTTATTATGATATTTTTTTATGTCCACTATCCCATTACGGATCACCACCGCAATAGTAACCACAACAAGAATATGCTGGGCCACAAGAGGAACTGTCATAGGCATCAGCCTAAAAATATAAGATATACACACAAAAGCTATGCACAACTGATATAAAAGCAAAAGAAGATCCAGGCCCCGCTTTTCATGAAGAAGCATTTCCTTAATATAAAGAACCAGAGGAAGCGGCATAAACATAAAGGATAAAAATGAAACCAGTAGCATCAGTCCCATTTTCCCGGTGAAAAGCTGAAGGAGCTGAGAGTCCGTCACCACCCATAAACCTGTGAGGAAAATAAAGGCGCTGAGATATTTCACACTTTTATATCCTGCCGCTGACAGTCTTTTCTTGAAGAAAATGCTGCAAATATACAGTCCAACGCTCATCAGCCACATAGACACAGTAAAGAAGCCGGCATATAAGTGTTCAGAAAGGAATCTCCCCATAACCGCGTTCTTTTCCCCAAGGTAAACATCACCGCTATAGTCATGGGCAGAACCATTCTCACTGGATAAATACTGTATAGTCAATTTTTTTCCGGAGGAATCGTAAGGAAGATCGATCCAATGCCTGACTGTTCCCTTTTCCAGATAAGGATCCTCATAAGAATAAAGAAGCTGACCATCCAGATATACCCGAAGTGCTGACCAAAAACTTTCCACACTTAACAGGACATCTCCCGGAAGACGCTCTGGAAGCACATAACTGTAGGAAATACTTTTTTTATCCTGAACATTTTCCCTTTCTACCTCCCATGTATCATCCAGAACGGCAAGCCATCCTATTGGCAGTCTGCCGTTTTCGGACGGCAGTCCTATTCCCTTAACCAGCGCAAAAAGCATTACACAGGCAAGACAGATATAGAGGATCTTTTTTAAATAATGTCTGTACCGCTTCACAAAACGCTCCCTTCTTTATAACCATCTGCGCTTTTATTTATACGTACTTTACAGCATCAGTTCTTTCCTGTCCTGAAACTGCAGTTTCAACTCTTCTATCTGCATTTGTCTCTCCTGATATTCCTCTATTCTCATCCTCCATGCCAATCCGCAGTCCGCGGATATTTCTCTTGGTACAGGAATCAGTCTTCCGGGAATCTCCTTTTCTTTGCACTTCTTTTCCATGGCTATTGCCTCTGTAGTCGTAGAAAAGGTAAACACCATATATCTTTTTTTCTCCCGTATTTTGATTTCTCCCCATCCTCCCCGGTTCGCACTGTCCAGACAAATCATGGCTTAATGATCTTTCCGGCCTGGCTCATCTTTTCTGCGATTACATACATGTTTGTAACGCCTCCCGCCTTTACTTTATCCGTAAGCCCATAATGATTCAGACAGGTACCGCAGGTCAGGATCTCTACTCCCTGGGCCTCCATGGCTTTTATATCTTCCAAAGTCGGCGCATCCTCACAGGTAAGCTTAGCTCCTCCGTTATAAAAAAGTATCGTTCCCGGAAGTTCATCCTGCTGAGAAATCGCGTAGATAAAGCCTTTCATTAAGGCAGCCCCAAGTTCATCGTCTCCTGTCCCCATGCAAGAGGAAGAAATTACCACAACCGTATCTTTATTTCTTCCGTCCGGTACGCAGACAGAGAGCGTTTCCTGTGTCTCTTTTTTCCCTTCTCCTACAGTCATTTCTACACGATAGCTTGCCTCGCCAAACTTTTCGGAGGTTACTTTATATCCGCTGTTTTTTGCCATTTTTGTGGTGATTCTTCTTCTGTGC
>DWYZ01000232.1 GCA_019118425.1 Candidatus Blautia faecavium
AAAGCGGCTTTTTGTATCTTTTCAGGGAGTGGAAAGCGCGTTTGCCCTGTGGCTGAACGGAAACTTTATTGGGTACAGTGAAGATTCCTTTACCCCTTCTGAATTTGAACTGACAGAGTATATAAAGGACGGGGAAAATAAACTGTGTGCGCAGGTGTATAAATGGAGCAGCGGCAGTTGGTGCGAGGATCAGGATTTCTTTCGGTTTTCCGGAATTTACCGGGATGTCTATCTTTATACTGTGCCGGATGTTCACGTGTATGATCTGCAGATTCGTGCAATTCCAGATGAGACGCTGGAAAAAGCGGCTTTTGAACTGCAGGCAAAAGTATGGGGAAAGGGAAAAGGAAGAATAACCCTTTCTCTGGATGGAAGAACGTTATTAGAGGCCCAGGAATTCCTTCAGGGAGAAAGCAGATTTTCCTGGGAGATACCCTCTCCTGTACTTTGGAGCGGAGAGAATCCGAAGTTATACGATCTGCAGCTGGAAGTTTACGACGAGTCTGGTGTGTTACAGGAAATCCTGCCGCAGAAAGTGGGCTTTCGCAGATTTGAAATGAAAGACGGACTGATGCTATTAAATGGAAAACGTATTGTATTTAAAGGTGTAAACCGGCATGAATTTAGCTCTGTTACAGGAAGGAACGTATCGGAGGAAGAACTGCGCCGGGATCTTTCCCTTATGAAACAAAATAATATCAATGCCATCCGTACTTCCCATTATCCAAACAGTTCACTTCTGTATCAGCTATGCGACGAATATGGAATTTACCTGATGGATGAGACAAATCTGGAAACCCATGGTACCTGGGATAAAGCGGCGGCTTTGGGAGATTACACCCAGGTACTTCCTCACGATAAACCAGAGTGGCTGGACATGCTGCTTGACAGGGCAAATTCCATGTACCAGAGGGATAAAAACCATGCGTCAATCCTGATCTGGTCCTGTGGAAACGAGTCTTTTGGAGGAAAAGATATCTTTGAGATGTCACAGTTTTTCCGTAAGGCAGATTCCACCCGTCTGGTCCATTATGAGGGGGTATTCCATGACAGGCGGTACAATGACACAAGTGATATGGAAAGCCAGATGTACCCGTCTGTAGAAAAAATTAAGGAATTTCTTTCCAAGGACGGCAGTAAACCTTTCCTATGCTCTGAATATGCACATGCTATGGGGAATTCCTGTGGGGCAATGCACAAGTATACAGATCTCACAGACACAGAACCAAGATATCAGGGCGGCTTTATCTGGGATTATATTGACCAGTCTCTTTCTAAAAAAGACCGTTATGGAAAAGAATTTCAGGCTTACGGCGGCGATTTTAAAGACCGGCCTACGGATTATAATTTCAGTGGAAACGGTATTGTATACGGCGAAGAGCGAAAAGCTTCTCCTAAAATGCAGGAAGTAAAATTTAATTACCAGAACATTACAGCAGAGGTAGGAGAAGAGAACGTAAGGATCATCAATAAAAATCTTTTTACCAATACCAATGCCTATATGTGTCTGGTGACGGTTGCAAAGGATGGAAAAATAATCCGTAAAGGTGAATTAAAGACAGAGGTAGAACCTTTAAAGGAAAAAATCTATCCGCTGCCATTTGAAAAAGAAAAGCTTCCCGGAGAGTACATAGTTACGGTTTCTTTTCATTTAAAAGAAGAAAAAATATGGGCTCCTATAGGACATGAGGTGGCTTTTGGACAGTTTGTATATCAGGTGAAGAGACAAAAACAAATCTGCGAGAAAGAAATCCAGGTGGTTAAAAGTCTGCATAATATCGGGGTTAGGGGAGAAGACTTTGAAGTGATTTTTTCTATCAGCGGAGGAGGTCTGATTTCCTATAGATATGCAGGCAGAGAAATGCTTGAGACAATGCCAAAGCCAAACTTCTGGCGGGCGCCTACGGATAATGACAAGGGAAATCTGATGCCTATGGGCTATGCCCAGTGGAAAATAGCCAGCTTATATTTATCCCATAAAAAATATGAAAAAGGAGGATATGATCCCGGGGAGGAGCCTAAGATCGAGAGAAAGAAGAATACAGTAAAACTAACCTTTACGTATTATATGCCTACTGTACCTGCAGGCAAATGTTTCCTTTCTTATGAGGTGTTTGGAGACGGAAGGATAAAGACCACGCTTACCTATGACTCAACGGAAGGTCTTAGGGATATGCCTGAGTTCGGAGTACTCTTTAAACTTTCCGCAGATTATGACCGGATAAAATGGTATGGACTGGGTCCGCAAGAGACATATTGGGACAGAAAAAGAGGGGCAAAGCTTGGAGTTTACAGCAATCTGGTACAAGAAAATATGGCAAAATATCTGGTACCTCAGGAATGCGGAGCCAAAGAAGAAGTGCGCTGGGCCAAGGTGACTGACAGAAAAGGACGGGGTATGCTCTTTGAAATGGATGAGGACAACGGCCCTATGATGTTCTCCGCCTTGCCGTACACGCCTCATGAGCTGGAAAATGCCATGCATCTTTACGAACTTCCTGCTGTACATTATACGGTCATCCGTGCGGCAAAGGCGCAGATGGGTGTAGGAGGAGACGACAGCTGGGGCGCTTGTACCCATCCGGAATATTTATTGCCAAAGGACGGCAGAATAGAATTTTCTTTTTCCTTTAAGGGAATATAAGAATTTAAAATAATTTGAAACTTTTTTTTACTCAATTCCATCTAATAAGTGTAAAGCAAAAAGGGCTTTCGTTCATTCGAATGACATGCCTGTGAAAAACAGGAGAAATCAACGTTGACAAAAGACAGGAGGAGAGGTCATTGAAACATCTAGTAAAACAGTCCATTGCGGGTGACGCGGATGCTTTCCTTGAGCTGATGGAAAAAAATACACTTGCTATGTATAAGGTCGCACGTGGGATATTAGGAAACGATGAGGACGTGGCAGACGCTATTCAGGATACGATCCTGACCTGCTTCGAAAAGATCCATACATTAAAACAACCACAATATTTTAAAACATGGATGATCCGGATCTTGATCAATGAATGCAATAAGATCCTTCGCCATTATCGAAGCATCCAGGTGCAGGACAATATGCCGGATGTGCCCGGCCAGGACGGATCGCTGGCAGAGCTTGAATTTAAGGAAATGCTCAGTCTTGTAGAGGAAAAATACAGAATCGTTTTGATCTTATACTATGTAGAGGGATTTAAGATTTCAGATATCGCATCTATTTTAGAATTAAATGAAAATACGGTAAAGTCCAGATTAAAAAGGGCAAGAGAACAGATCCGGGCAGAGTATTCTAAGGAGGATTCTATAATAGAGGTTGCGGCGAAAAAGAGAGGAATGATCTTATGAGTAAAAAAATAAAGTTTCATACAGTAAGTCACGGGGATACAGAGGCGAAGATCCAGCAGACGCTGAATGCAGAATTTGCACTCCCCAAGGCAGTGCTAGAGGCAAAAGAGCAGGCCTTTCAGCAGATCCGACAGGGGAAAGTCCTGGAAGAATCCGGCGGCATTTCCCATACTAAGGCTAAAAAGAGAAAAACAATAAGTAAAGTTTATAAAATAGCAGGCTGTACCGCAGCAGCGGCAGCAGTTTTTTCCGCAGTCTGCATCACGAATCCTGCCTGGGCAAGCAATATTCCATTGATTGGAAATATCTTTGAAGAGTTAGGAAACTCTCTGGGCTTTTCCGGAGATTACAGCGAATACGCAAAGCCTTTACAGGACGCGCCAAAGGAGGAGAGCAAGGAAGCAGGAAGTGCGCAAGACAATGCTTCTACAGCAGACGGAGAGCAGGATCCAAAAGGCACGGATACGGCTTTTCGTAAAACAGTGGACGGCGTGACCGTTACCTTATCCGAGGTCTATTGTAATGACGCGGCATTGTATCTCTCGCTTCTGGTAGAATCAGAAGAACCGATACCAGATACTATGATGTTTCAGGACAAGGTGCCTGAGATCAAGCTGGAAAATTCAGATATGATATTAAGCTATAATCCGGATTATACTCTTTTAAACGCATATCTGGACGGGAAAATGATAGATGAAAATACCTATGCCGGAGTATTGCGGGTGGATATGAAAGATACAAGCATTAATGTGGCCGGCCAGGATGCCTATTATGAAGCAAAGGATGCTTTCCTTTCAGAAATGGGGATCGATATGGAAAAGGTAGAGAGCGGAGAGATATCCGTTGACGATATTGCTCAGCAGCTAGGACTGGAAGAATTTTCAGATGAAGCTATCAAAGAGATGGGAGGACCAGATATGGCGGAATATGCACAGCCTCTGGAGATTCCCGAGAAATTTACGGTTGATTTATCTATCGGAGCGATTGTGGGCACACTTCCCCAGGAGATGGATACCACACCGGAAATGCCCCAGGAGCTTGTGGATGAATATAACAAGGCCATGGCAGAGAGCGGGCTGGACCCGGACAATTATGAGAATTTCACAGAAGAAGAAATGGAGATCGAGCATCAGCTTTATACAGAAATGTGGAACAAATATGTGGAAATGTATCCGGAGATGGCCAACGAGGAGAATTCTTATAATACCTGGAAGTATACCGGGAACTGGGATTTTTCCTTCCAGGTGGAAAAAGATCACACGAAGACGGTTACAAAAGAAGTGGATCTACTGGATGAAGAAGGAAATGGAATCCTGTCTGTTACCCGCACACCTTTTGAGATCACTTTAGAAACGAAAGATCCGGAAGCAAAATATTGTGCAGTGGTCTTGGATGCAGATGGCGATCTGATGGAGGGGGCAAGATTCGGAGGTTATGCGGATGTCCTGGCCATTCAGGATCGTGATGTTTCACCAATATATGTTTACCTTTGTGATTACAACGAATATATGGACGAATTAAAGGGATATTACTGGTCTGATGATTACGAGGAAAAGAAAAAGACGAAGACCTTTAAAGAGCTTTTGGATGAGCGGGCGGTTCTGCACACAGAAGTAGTGTTTGACGAAGAAGAACAGTAAAAGACGCGTAGGAAAAAGAATATAGGGTGGAAAGGATATTTCTTCCGGTAAGATGAGAAAGCATTCCCGTGTGAAGTGGCGAGGTATAATTTGGCACTTCGGCGGGGGTGCTTTTTTTATTAAAAGAATCCTTACCCTTTTAAAAAGGCAATCCCTTTCATCATTATATTTTCCGCAATACAAGCCAATTCTTCCGGGCTGCTGGTCATGCCGTCGTGGAGCCATTTTTCCAAGATTCCGATGCAGCCGGCGCTGACAAAGGTATAGTAATATTCAATCTGCTTTGGAGTGGCATCTGTAAAATATTTTACGTAGCACTCCATACATTTTTCGCGCCCAATGGCAAGGAGACGGGAGGCGAATTCTTTATCTCCGTATTTCCCTAGAGTAACCGCACAGAGATCCGCATTTTCTTTTAGACACTGGAAAATTTCGGTAGTGATTTTTAAAGGAGTGACCTGTGAGGAATCCGCATTTAAAAGTGGTTTTAAGGCGGTGAGGAAATTATCCATCATTTCATCCTCGATCTGATGCATTAAATCATAGATGTCTGTGTAATGGGCATAAAAGGTTCCTCTGTTTATTCCTGCCGCAGTACAAAGTTCTTTTACAGAAATGCTCTGTACAGGTTTGTTCTGCAAAAGTTCCGTAAAAGCTTTACGGATCAGTATTTTGGT
>DWYZ01000233.1 GCA_019118425.1 Candidatus Blautia faecavium
ACTGGGTTATCTTGAATCAAAAGTATTCAGTAAATGAGAAGTTTTTATGGTGGGAAGCGGAAACCGCATCAGGATCGAAAGGCTGGATCGCAAATGATTACCGTTATCTTATAGCCGCAGAAAATTTGAATGATTCACAGACAGAGGTTGATTTCGAAACATTAAAATTTACCTATGATAAGGATGATAAGGAACCGGCAGCGCAAGCCATTTCCCAGGAAATAAAATCCGGCGATATAGAAAAGAAAAAATTGGAAGATGGAGTCTATCGTACATACTCCCTGGGAAAAACATTCTCTGAGGGTACAATTTTAAAACTCAGCGCATCCTTACTATCCCGATCCGTGGAAACGCCTTTAAAAACCGTTATATATTTTAATGGCGGCCTGTATAAAATAATAGATTTTTCCGAAAAAGACCAGGAGGCTGTGCTTGAAGAAAGCGGGAATTACTGGATCATTGTCCTGGACGATGAAAATAATTATACGGATATAACAAATGAAATAGATTATTTCGTGCCAGGCAGAGAGGAGAACGTTGTATATCTGGAACAGGGAATGGTCTGGATGTGACGTGTTGTTTACTTTCACACTAATATCACTTATAATATTAGTGCGAAAGGAAGTGAAACCATGAGCCAATTTGAAGATCTGAACCATTGCAAAAATTGTAAATCCGGAAATTTCCAAAGAGGTGGCACAAATGAATGAATATAGGATTATGATTGTTGACGATGAACCAGATATTTTAGACCTGCTGGAAAAGGCATTAGCGATAGAAGGTTTCCATAACATTCTGAAAGTTGATAATGGAATTGATGCTGTAAGTACGTGTAAAGAAGTAAATCCAGATGTCATTATTTTGGATGTAATGCTGCCGGATATTGACGGCTATGAGGTGTGCAAACGGATCAGGCAGTTCTCCCATTGTCCCATCCTGTTCCTTTCATCAAAAAATGACGAAGTAGACAAAATTCTTGGGCTGGCCCTAGGCGGTGATGATTATGTTACAAAGCCTTTTAGCCCGAAAGAAGTCGCTTTCCGGGTGAAAGCCCAACTGCGGCGGGCAGAATACAGGCAGAGTACAGATCAGCCCCATGCGATTACCATCGGAGAGCTAACGATTGATCCTGATGGCTGCCGTGTTTCTAAAAACGGAAAAGACTTAGGTCTGACCGCAAAGGAATTTGAGATTTTGTATGATCTGGCGCAGAACAGGGGCCGTGTTATCAGCCGGGAACGTTTATATGAAAGAATTTGGGGTGAGGACAGTCTTGGATGTGATAACACTATGATGGTGCATATCCGGCACCTTCGGGAAAAGGTGGAGGATAATCCGGCGATTCCGAGATACATTATCACAAGGAAAGGCTTAGGCTATAAGCTGGTGAATCCTTATGAAAGATAGATGGAAATTAAATCCGTTTTTTCGTCTATTTGCATTGTTCCTTCTTCTGGTAATTTTGTTTATTGCCGCTGGGATAGGATTATTCTATTTCTTCTTCTCTATTCCGGAACCTGAGGGATTGAGTTTGGCTACCTGGCCGAATCGCTTTACCGACAATTTTTCGATATGGATGGAAAACGATAGGGGAACACTCCAGATAGAGGAAATGGGATTGGAACGTCTGGACGAGTATGGCCTGTGGCTGCAGGTTATCGATGAATCAGGGCAGGAAGTATTTTCTCATAATAAACCGGAGGATTTTCCTGCAAGTTATACTGCATCTGAATTGCTGGCTTTCAGCACAAGCGCCTATGCAGACGGATATACAATTTTTGTCAGCAGCTTTGAGAAAACCGGTCAGACATGGAATTATCTGATTGGTTTTCCCTATGCTATCGGAAAATCTGTACTATACTATAACGGTGAAACCGTAAGCCGCCTTTCTCCTGTATTTCGTCTGCTGATATTTTCCGTATTCTTTGCAGGGGCTGCACTGTTTCTAATTTACGGCTTTTGGCTCACACGGCAGATGGGAAAAATAACGAGGGGAATTGGAAACATTTCACTTCGAACCTATCAGCCAATCCCGGAAAAAGGCCTATTCAACAGCGTCTATGCGGCGCTGAATAAAATGGACAGAGAAATTCGGCATAGCGATCAGCTCATGGAGGAAACAGAGCGTGTGCGGCGGGAATGGATCACGAACATAACTCACGACCTGAAAACCCCTCTTTCTCCTGTCAAGGGTTATGCTGAACTGCTTGCAGATGGCCCCGCAGTTGACAACCAGACAGTTCAAGAATACGGTTCCATCATTTTGAAAAATGTTGATTACGCAGAAAAACTGATGAACGATTTGAAACTGACCTACCAACTGGAATCCGGCGCATTTCCTTTTCATCCACAGCAGGTGCGGTTGGTACGCTACTTGAAGGAGTTAGTGATTGACATTGCGAATGATCCGATTTTTTCTAACAGAGATATAGAGTTTGAAAGTGAAAACAATCTTTCAGAACTTACCGCTGCAATCGATCCCGATTTATTCCGCCGCGCAGTAGGAAACCTTGTAATCAATGCACTTATTCATAATTCATCAAACACAAAAGTAATCGTATCTGTTTCGGAAGATAAATGGAAAGGCATTTACATTACTGTTCGTGACAATGGTGTTGGTATAAAGGAGGAAGAGCAGGCCGAACTGTTTACCAGGTATTACCGGGGGACAAATACAAAAGAAAAATCAGAAGGCAGCGGTCTTGGCCTTGCGATTGCAAAGCAAATTGTTATTCTGCATGGCGGCGATATTGTGGTCAAGAGTAAATCCGGTGAGGGTACAGCGTTTTCAATCCTGCTCCCCGCAAATTAAGGTTAAATTAAGATACAGAAAAGTCAGACCTAAGATGGGCGATCTATGATATAACCATAGATCACCCATTTCTTATTTGGGACTAAACTTTAAACGAACAGGAGGGTTTGTTATGAAGCTACAATTACAGCACTTGCGTAAGCAATACGGAGCAAAAACTGCTGTTGATGATGTCAGCGTCAATTTGACGCCCGGTGTGTATGGATTGCTTGGTGCAAATGGGGCTGGCAAAACGACATTGATGCGAATGATTTGCGGCGTCCTGAAACCTACTTCCGGCAGTATCCGTCTGGATGGGAAAACAATTCAGACTTTGGGCGAGCAGTATTACACACATCTGGGCTATATGCCCCAGGATTTTGGCTTCTATCCTGATTTTACGGCCTGTGAGTTTATGCTCTATATGGCCGCAGTAAAAGGGATGGATAAAATAGCAGCAAAAGCCCGCACGGAGGAATTGTTAGAGTTGGTAAACCTTCATGATGTGGCAGGCAAGAAAATACGTTCGTATTCCGGCGGTATGAAACAGCGGCTGGGAATCGCGCAAGCAGAACTGAACGACCCCGACATCCTGATTTTGGATGAACCGACTGCGGGTCTTGACCCTAAAGAAAGAGTTCGCTTCCGTAATATTATCTCCGACTTTGCCAAAGACAAAATAGTGATCCTGTCTACCCACATCGTTTCGGATGTTTCTTATATTGCAGATATCATTCTGATGATGAAGCAGGGAAAAATTTTACTCCAAGGGTCAATGGAAACCGTTACGGAAAGTATGCAGGGAAAAGTATGGGAAGTTATGGTAACTGAACGGGACGCTGCAAAATACAGTAGAAATCTCCCTGTTGTCAGCCTGCATCATGAAGGCAATCAAGTTCGACTGCGCATTGTAGAGGATGAGGCTCCTGCGCCGGGGGCATATATCGTTGAGCCGAGTCTGGAAGATTTATTTCTGTACCATTTCAGCCAAGATGTGCAGGGAGAAGGGAGGGGAAAGAATGAAATCTTTGGTTAAGTATGAATTTCTGAAAATCCTGCGAAAAAAATCCACTCTGATCGTGATGGCTGTCAGCTTGCTCATAACGGCGGTTTTCTTTGTTCTGCCGATTTTACAGTTTCAGATTTACAATCAAGACGGCGTTCTCCGAGGTCTTGATGGTATTGCATATGAAAAAGAGCAGTATGCAGAAATCTCTGTCCCTCTGACAAATGAGTACATTACCGAGACTATTAAGGAGGTACAGGAGCTTTTTGCTGATCCTGATAATATAGGCTATGACGGGAATGAGCAATTCTTGATTGATGACGCCTACTGGAACGGCATTGCCCCGCGGGAAGAGCTGCTTGGTTTGATCGCGAAGAATTATGCGGCTCCCAATGTAAGCGTAGGCTATAATGTTCTCCCGGATCTGGACATTTCTAACGGAACGGATTTCTATCAGGTAAGGCAGGAGAAAATTGAAACAATCTTGAATGATCTATCAAAAGGTCTGTCAGACGAGGAAAAAGAATATTGGCAGAATATGAACGATCAGGTAGAGAAACCCTTTCAGTATGGCTATTTCGGGGGCTGGGAAGTCATTATTTCCGCCTTTGAGTTGTTGATGTTTGCGGTTTTGGCGATCTGCATTGTAATTGCACCTGTTTTCTCCGGCGAATATCAGGCTGGAACAGATGCGGTCATCCTATCCGGGAAATATGGAAAAACCAAATTGATTACCGCAAAAATTTGGGCTGCGCTTTTGTTTAGTGTCCTGGCGTTTACGCTGCATGTTCTTGTCGCATTTGTACTTTCCTTTACTGCCTTTGGGATTGACGGCTGGAATCTTCCTTTGCAGATCAATGGAACCACTGTTCCGTACCCTCTGACATTTTTGGAAGGGACGCTCATTAATTTAGGTGTTATCTATCTGGTACTGATCGGGATGAGCGCCCTGACACTTTTCCTGTCAGCCAGAATGAGAAGCCCCTATCAGGTGCTGATTGTAGTTCTGCCGATTCTGTTTCTTCCTATGTTTCTCTCTCCAAATGGAACCAGCGGCCTTTACAATCTGCTTGTATTTCTGACTCCTTATCAGTCGCTGAAACCGAACTTTGGATCGTACCTGTCCTATCAACTTGGTCCGGTCGTTCTGGACACCTTTACAACGAGAGCTGTTTTATATGTTATCCTGGCGCTGATCCTGCTTCCCCTTGCCCGGAGTGACTTTAAGAAACATCAGGTTTCATAAGGCGGCGAAGCTGGACAAGGATTATAGAATAGCGGAGATAACAGAATTCCTCGGAGTCAAAGAGACAAGAGCCTGCAAAAAAGAATGCTTTATCGACTTATACCCCTTTCTGTGTTATGATATTTTAATATACAACAGAACACAGAAAGGGGTATTTTCTATGGGAAATACGTCTCAAAACAAAGAAACAAAAGCAGAAAAACCATTAAAACATATATGCCTGGGCATCCTGGCCCATGTGTGAGCTAAAAGACGGTCACAACTGCTAAATAAAACTGAATAATGCAATAAAGCCGCTTATTTTTTGAAATAGGCGGCTTTTTAACTTACTAAGGCCATTCAAGGAAACTTGAGTGGCTTTTTCTGTTTTAAGGAGGAATTGATCTTTGAATACTCAAATCATCGCCGTTGCCAACCAGAAGGGCGGCGTCGGCAAGACAACGACCTGTGCCAACTTAGGCATCGGGCTGGCCCAGGCCGGGAAGAAAGTTCTGCTGGTGGATGCTGACCCGCAGGCCAGCCTGACCATCAGCCTGGGTAACCCGCAGCCGGACAAGCTGCCCTTCACCCTCTCGGACGCGATGGGCCGCATCCTGATGGATGAGCCGATCAAACCCGGTGAGGGCATCCTGCACCACCCAGAGGGCGTGGACCTGATGCCTGCTGACATCCAGCTCTCCGGCATGGAAGTGTCGCTGGTGAACGCCATGAGCCGAGAGACCATCCTGCGGCAGTATCTGGAAACTGTGAAGGGACAGTATTCCCATATCCTGATTGACTGCCAGCCGTCCCTGGGTATGCTCACGGTCAACGCGCTGGCCGCCGCCAACAGGATCATAGTCCCCGTTCAGGCAGAGTATCTGCCCGCCAAGGGCCTGGAGCAGCTGCTGTCTACCATCAACAAAGTCAAGCGGCAGCTGAACCCCAAACTCCAGATTGACGGCATTCTGCTGACGATGGTGGACAACCGTACCAACTTCGCCAGGGAGATCGCTGCCCTACTGCGGGAGACCTACGGCAGCAAGATCAAGGTGTTCGGCACCGAGATACCCCATTCGGTCCGGGCCAAGGAGACCAGCGCCGAGGGCAAGAGCATTTATGCTCACGACCCCGGCGGCAAGGTGGCCGAGGGGTACAAAAATCTGACGAAGGAGGTGTTGAAACTTGAAAAGCAGCGCGAAAAAAGTAGAGCTGGCCTCGGTCGATGACCTGTTTTCGACTGAGGAAAGCCGTGCCGACGCCCAGCGGGAGAAGGTTCTGGAAAT
>DWYZ01000234.1 GCA_019118425.1 Candidatus Blautia faecavium
AATCCCGGAATTTTAGCAAGAGCAAAAAAAATAGTGGGACTTAACATCGGAACAGTGATTTTTGCTGTACTTTTTATTTATATGCTGTTCAGCGCCATTTTGTATCTTACCTCGGATAAAGTAGAATCCTATCAGGTCATTTCCGGTCCTTTATCCCGAAATGAAACCTATACCGGGCTTGCTATCCGTGAAGAAAGAGTCTGCCAGGCGGATTCCAGCGGATACGTAACATATTACGCCAGAGAGGGAAACAAGATAAACGCAAACGGCGTTGTCTACGGGATCAGCACGACTAAAGCTCCAGAAGTAACTACCCAGCTTGCCAAGGAAGATCTTTCGACGATCCGCAGCAGTATGCAGAGCTTTTCCAAAGGTTTTGATCCAAGTACATTCAACAGTACCTACAGCTTTAAATATGAACTGGAAGGAAGCATCCTCCAATATGCAGGCGTCACGGAAGAAGCAGCAGGGGATACTTCCGAAGACGACACAGAAACTGATACAGAAGCCGATATTCCTTCAGACAGCAGCGCAAGTGTCGTTACTCTTGGAAACCAGACGATTTCCAAAGCTTCTTCCGATGGCATCGTATTATACTCGATGGACGGATATGAAGGAAAAACTGTGGATACTGTTACACAGGCAGATTTTGATCAAAATTCCTATCATGAAACAGATTTAAAGACAGAAGATCAGGTAAAGGCCGGAGATAATATATATACCCTGATTACAGATGAAAGATGGAGCCTTTTGATTCCTTTAAGCGAAAAACAGGCTGCAAAACTTGCCGATCGTACGACTATACGCGTAAAATTCTTAAAGGATGACATGACACAGACAGGGGACATCTCCATTATTGAAATAGACGGATCCAAGTATGGAAAGCTTGATTTCAATAAAGGACTGATCCGTTACGCATCTGATCGTTTCCTTGATATTGAACTGGTAACGAATACGGTAAGCGGCTTAAAGATTCCGCTCAGTTCTATCGTAACAAAAGAATTTTATACCATCCCCTCTCAGTACGCCACCACCAATGAAGACAGCCAGGAAACCGGCTTTATGGTAGAGGGAACAGACGAAGAGGGAAAGACTACGAATACCTTTGTAAATGCAACGATCTATGACAGTGAACCTGTTTCCGACTCCGGAGGAACGGAGGACGGCAGTCAGGAGTATCTGTATTATGTAGATAAAAGTGAATTCAAAGAGGGAGATGCCATTGTAAGTCAAAAGGACCTGAGCCGCTTCATTGTAGGCGATGTGGGCGTGCTGGAAGGTGTATATTGCATCAATCAGGGATATGCCGTATTCCGCAAAATAGAGATTCTGGATCAGAACGAGGAATATGCCATTGTCTCAAAGAACACCAGCTACGGACTTTCCCTCTATGATCATATTGTACGGAATGCAGATTCCGTAAATGAAGAAGAAATCCTTTATTAAAAACAAGGGGGCTTATAACAGATGATAGCAGAAAATCTGAAACAGGTAAGAGAAAACATAAACAAAGCCTGTATAAAGGCCGGCAGAGACCCAAGGGATGTCACTCTGATTGCTGTCAGCAAGACGAAGCCGGTATCCATGCTTTTAGAAGCATATCAGGAAGGTGTACGCACCTTCGGCGAAAACAAGGTTCAGGAGATCATGGACAAGTACGGCCAGCTTCCAGGAGATGTGCAGTGGCATATGATCGGACATCTCCAGAGAAATAAGGTAAAATATATTGTGGATAAAGCGGCCATGATCCACTCGGTGGATTCTCTTCGCCTGGCAGAGACCATCGAGCGCGAAGCTGCCAAACGCGGAGTAAAAATCCCGATCCTTTTGGAGGTAAATGTCGCCGGGGAAGAAAGCAAGTTTGGACTTTCCCCGGAAGAAACACTCCCTCTTGCAGAGGAAACGGCAAAATTCCCCCACATTCAGGTAATGGGGCTTATGACGATTGCTCCATTTGTTGAAGATCCGGAAGAAAACAGGCCGATTTTTCGGAAATTAAAAAAATTAAGTGTTGACATTGCAGAAAAAAACATTAATAATATTAACATGAGTGTCCTGAGTATGGGCATGACTGGTGATTACCAGGTAGCAATAGAAGAGGGTGCCACGATGGTACGTGTGGGAACAGGTATCTTCGGTGAACGAGACTATTCACTATAAGATTAAAAAGATTGGAGATTTAAAATGAGCGTTCTAGATAAGTTTTTAGATGCTATCAAATTAAACGATGATTACGACGATGATTTTCTGGATGAGAATTTGCTGGATGAAGAAGATGACGATTTTCTGGATGACGAAGATGATCTGGATGAAAAACCTAAAAAAAGATTCTTTGACAGATTCGGCAAAAAGAAAAGCGCAGATGATGACCTGGACGATTATGATCTCGACGATGAGCCGGAAAGAGAACCTGTACAGACCAGATCCAGCAGTGTAAGGACAGCGGCAAAAGCGCCTGCCAGACAGCAGGAAAAACCAGTACGCCAGACGCAGTCATCTAAGATCACACCCATGCGAAGCAGCAGACGTACCAGCCAGGCTCCTAATATGGAAGTCTGTGTGATCAAACCGTCTTCTATGGAAGATACACGTGAGATTGCAGATACGTTGGTAGATAACTCCACGGTAATCCTTAATTTGGAGGGCATTGATGTGGAGCTGGCTCAGAGGATTATTGATTTCACTTCCGGTGCATGTTATTCTCTGGGAGGAAGCCTGCAGAAGGTTTCCAGCTATATCTTTGTTCTCGGACCATATAACGTAGATATTACCGGAGATCTGCAGAATATACTGGGAGGTTCCGCACCTTCCGTAAGAGCGGGGTACTAATCCTTAATGGAACGAGAAGAATTTTTATTAAAGAGAATCCGGGAATTAGCCAATATTTCTTATCAGAGAGATATTGTCACATTTTCGGATTTTCTTAATTTGAACGAACAAAATATAATAAACAGCCGCAGCGCTTCGATTCCCGGAGTGGTGATGGAGCGATTTGGGGGCTATGAAAGCGCGGAGCGTCAGATGATAGCTTTTCATCCTGATGCTCTTGCCTTTCCCTGGGAATATCCTATTGACTGTCTGAAAGCAGAGCCAATAGCCGCGAAATTTTCCCAAAAGCTAACCCACAGAGACTATCTGGGAGCGCTGCTGAATCTAGGTGTGGACAGAAGCGTGGTGGGAGATATTCTGATACAGGAAAATACTGCCTATATTTTCTGTCTTCGAAAAATGACCGATTTCTTTATGGATAATCTTTCCTCTGTACGCCACACGAACGTTACGGTAAGAAAACTAGAAGAAAAAGAAGAATTGCCTTCTCCGAAAACAGAGCTGGTGACAGGAACCTGTTCCTCTGTAAGGCTGGACGCATTGATCGCTCTTGCCTTTCATGCGTCCCGCAGCAGTATGACGCCTTTGATCAGCGGCGGAATGGTTTTCGTAAACGGAAAGCTTATTACTTCAAACGGCTATGAGCCGAAAGAGGGCGACATTATATCCGTCCGGAAGAGAGGGAGATTCCGATATGAAGGAGTGTCCCACCAAACGAAAAAAGGAAGGATCAGCGTAAAGCTGATGCTGTATGTATAAAATGGATCTGAGAGTTTGATTTTATGGAGGCATAGATAATGGCAGAAGAAAAATTAATGGTAAAAAGAGAGGGGGAATTTTTCTACCCCATTTATTTTGAGAAGGATTTTTCCCGTCTCCTTCCGGCAATGGAAGAAGAGGGGCTGTATAGAAAAAAAATCTGTATTGTCACAGATACCAATGTAGAACCTCTTTATGCAGAAGAACTCCTCAGCCTTCTCTCTAAAGGAGAAAATCAAGTGTTTACCTTCTGTTTTCAGGCTGGAGAAAAAAATAAAAATCTAAATACAGTGCAATCTTTATATGAGACACTTATTAAAAATGGTCTGGACAGAAAAAGCCTTCTGGTTGCCCTGGGAGGGGGCGTGGTAGGAGACCTTGCCGGCTTTGCGGCAGCCACGTATCTTCGCGGAATTGATTTTATCCAGATCCCTACCACTCTTTTAGCCCAGGTGGACAGCAGTGTAGGTGGAAAGACCGGGGTGGATTTTTTACAGTATAAAAATATGGTTGGTGCCTTTCACCAGCCTCGTATGGTTTATATGAATTTCAGCGTATTAAAGTCTCTTCCTTCTCAGGAATTTGCCTGTGGAATGGGAGAAGTATTAAAAACCGGACTTATCTGCGATGGCGATTTTTATCATTTTGTCTGTGAAAACAGTCAGGCTGTTTCTTCCCTTGACTTTTCTGTGCTTTCTAAAATGGTCCGTACATGCTGCAGGATCAAGGCCGGAGTAGTGGAACGTGATCCAAAGGAACAGGGAGAACGTGCCCTTTTAAATCTCGGCCATACTGTGGGACATGCGGTAGAAAAATTGATGGATTTCCGGCTCCTTCACGGGCAGTGCGTCGGCATTGGCCTGATCGCTGCGGCATATATTTCAATGAAGAGGGGCCTTTTATCGAAAGAAGAATATGAAACGGTCCGAAAAGGCTGCAGTTTATACGGGTTGCCTTTGTCTGTCAAAGGACTTTCCCCTGAGGATATCCTGACAGCCACAAAAAAAGATAAGAAAATGGAAAACGGATCCATTAAATTTATCTTGATGGATGGAATAGGAAAGAGTTTCATTGATAAGTCTGTCACAGATGAAGAGCTGTTGGAAGGGATACAGGAGATTATCCAATGAACGGAAAAAGAAAAAAACACCTTGCCGCTTCTGCTTTGGGAAGTCTTTTTCTTATTTCTGTTCTTACCTGCGTGGATCAGCTTACGAAATATTGGGCAGAATCCTGGCTGAAAAGCCATAGTCCCGTCACCTTGATCCAGGGCGTCTTGGAGCTGCGGTACCTGGAAAATCGTGGGATCGCTTTTGGAATGTTTCAGGGAAGGATTTTTCTCTTTCTTTTTCTCTGCATCCTGTTTTTTATTGCTGCCCTGTATTGCTTTATAAAACTTCCCAAAACCACTTACTATTTTCCCATCTTGTTTATTCTTATTCTTATGGTGGCAGGAGGGCTTGGGAATTTTATTGACCGGATGTACAGAGGATTTGTGGTGGATTTCATCTATTTTTCCCTGATCGATTTTCCTATTTTTAATCTGGCGGATGTCTATGTAGTGCTTGGAGGGATCCTGCTGGTCCTTTTTGTCTGCCTGAAATATAAAGAGGAAGATTTTAAATTTTTAACACCTGGAAAAAAGGGATAAGAATATGGAAATATTAAAACTGACTGCGGATGATTCCTGCCAGGGAATCCGCATTGATCGTTATTTGGCTGAAAAGTACGAGGAACTCTCCCGTTCTTATTTACAAAAACTTTTAAAGGACGGTCTGATCCTTGTAAACGAAAAACCTGTGAAGGCAAATTATAAAATGGCAGAGGGAGATTCTGTGCAGGTACAGCTTCCCGACTCTGAGGAGCCGGATATCCTTCCGGAGGACATTCCTTTGGATATTTTATACGAGGATCCTTACCTTCTTGTGGTAAACAAACCTAAGGGAATGGTCGTGCATCCAAGCGCAGGCCATACGAAGGGAACCTTAGTAAACGCGGTCCTTTTCCATTGCAGGGGGAATCTGTCAGGGATCAATGGAGTCCTGCGTCCCGGGATCGTACACAGAATTGATAAGGATACCACAGGAGCCCTTCTTGTGTGCAAAGACGACGCCACGCACAAAGCTCTGGCAGAACAGTTAAAAGAACATACCATTAAGCGCCGTTACCGCGCCATCGTAGCCGGAAACCTGAAGGAAGAGGAGGGCACTGTAAACGGCCCCATCGGAAGGCATCCCATTGACAGAAAAAAAATGGCCATTAATTATAAAACCGGAAAGGATGCGGTCACTCATTACCGCGTGCTGGAGCGCTTCGGCCATTCTACCTATGTGGAATGCCGTCTGGAAACCGGAAGGACTCATCAGATACGTGTGCACATGAGCAGCATTGGACATCCTCTTTTAGGCGATACTGTATATGGCTCTTCTAAAAACCCTTATCACCTGCAGGGGCAGGCTTTGCACGCCATGATATTAGGTTTCGTTCACCCTTGTACAAAGAAGTACATGGAATTTGAAGCACCTTTGCCAGAATACTTTCTAAAATTATTGGATAAATTAAGAAATTAGTTGTTTTTTATCCAAAATCTATGTATAATAGGCACATGAAAGTATAAGTAATACGCAGAAGGGAGTTGACGATTATGAGCGGAACAAGTTCAGTAATCACCATAGGACGAGAATATGGCAGTGCCGGACGGCAGATTGGGCAAGAGGTTGCCAAATACTTCGGCATTAAATGCTATGATAAGGAGCTTTTAGAGCATGCCTCAAGCGACAGCGGCATTTGCAAGGAGCTTTTTGAACACCATGATGAAAAACCTACAAACAGTTTTTTATATTCTTTGGTAATGGATACTTATTCCTTTGGATATTCTTCTGCGGGATTTACAGATATGCCTATGAACCATAAGATCTTTCTGGCACAGTTTGACGCCATTAAAAAATTGGCTTCCGAGGGACCGTGTATTATGGTAGGACGGTGCGCAGACTACGCACTGGCGGATTTTAAAGACTGTTTCAGCATTTTTATCCATGCGGATATGGATTGGCGGATAAACCGCATTTCCAGCAAATATAAAAAATCAGCCAAAGAAGCGAAAGATATGATCGTAAAAACAGACAAAAGCCGTTCCAGCTATTATAATTACTATACCAATAAAAAATGGGGCTCCGCCTCTGGCTATAATATGTGCATTGAGAGCAGCAAGCTGGGCATAGAAGGAACAGCTAAGGTTATCATTGAAACCATAAAAATCTTTGAT
>DWYZ01000235.1 GCA_019118425.1 Candidatus Blautia faecavium
TTTTTTATCTTTTATTATCGTCTGATAGTTTATCACATTTCCGTGTAAAATCAAAGAGTTTCATATAAAAAACTGCACTTGAAGGAATTAGAAAATCGTATATAATTCTACTGCAAATTTCGTAAATAATCCAAAACCATTTCCTGCCTTTTCACATGGAAATCCCTATGATCGGGGCATAGAAACAACAGAGAGATTGCAGAAGTTCCAGACATTTTTTTAAAGGCAAAAATTTCTTGACAATCAGCAGGATAAAGAATATGATATACAACGTATTGTATATTATGCAGTCAAATAAATCTATGTATACAGGAGAAAATCATTATCATGAGCGAGCTTGAATACACCGTGGCAAGAAAAATTATCCGCATGGGAAATATGATCGTTGCCAGACGAAATCAGCAGATCCGGGAACTCGGACTGACAGCCGAACAGGCGGATGCTCTTCTGTTTTTCCGAAAAAGCGAGGGAAAATCAGCTGTAGACTTAAAAAGACATCTTGGAATATCACATCAGGCCGCCAGAGGCATTATCGAACGGTTGGCAGAAAAGAATCTGCTGATACTGACCGTATCAGAGGAGGATGCACGTTATAAAAAAGTTTTCCTTACAGAAGACGGTAAAAATCTATGCCGCAAAATGATAAAAAACGGCACACATACAGGAAGCAGGCTTTTGTATGGTTTAAGCGAGGAAGAAAAACAGGCATTCTGCAGCACGATCGATCTTGTTTTAAAAAATATGGGTGCTGAATGATTCAATTTATAAGCAAATGTACAACATATTGTATATATAATTTCTGTATACATACAAAAAAGTTAAATGGGAGGGACTATCTATGACAGCAAAAGAAAATATATCAAAACGTCTGATTTTTTATATCCTGGGGCTCAATTTCATTGCCATAGCATTGGTTTTAAATATCCGATACAATCTGGGCGTAGCTGCATTTAGCTCAGTTATGTATTCTATATCTAGTATTTATGGAATATCCTTAGGAATTGCTTCGATCATCTGCTATTTAATATTTGTTCTGGCGCAATGCATTTTATCAAGAAAAATTACAGCCATGTACCTGATCGAAATACCCTTTTCCTTTGCTTTTGGATTCCTAACTGATTTTTATGATATGATCATACCAGATTTCACGGCAATTCTGCCAATTCGGGTAATTTTATTCCTTGCCACCATGTTTTTAACGGCACTGGGTGTTTTTCTTTACGTCAACGCAGCATTTATCATGATCCCTACAGAAGGAATTGTAGAAACTATTTCTAAAGTTTTCAGTTCCCGATTTTCTCTTGTTAAAAACATTTTCGATATTTCCATGGTTGTAATCAGTGTTCTGCTGTGCCTTTTTTACCGCACACCGCTGTACGGCATTGGAGCAGGAACGATTTTGTCAGCATTCTGCATTGGAAGGATCATAAAGATCTATGAATCCTTTCTTTCGATTCCAGGGAATCCAAAAACAGTAAACGTCAAGGAAGAAATATACCCTGAAAATAATTGAGCGGATGGAATTCACCCTTTCCTCACATTCCTTCAGCAGCAATTAAAGACAAAACTATTTCCTCGTTTATAACCAAAAGAAGGATATCGCCTTCAGCAATATCCTTCTTTTATCCGTATTTTCCTTTCATAAGATTTTCCGTTTTCACCATCGGGGCAAATCTAATTCAGGATACCGGCATTTCTTCCATAAATTTCAAGATAATCGGAAATCGCATCCAGCTTGTTATCCGCTGTCTGCATTACGTTCTGGGTCTTTGCATAGGATCCTCCTGTAAGACTTCCATTTGCATAAAGCTGCCCTGCAAGACTATGTACGCTTTCATACTGGCTTCTTCCCTTAACCAGCAGCGACATACAGGTATTATATGCATTCTGGCATCCTTCCGTATTTTCCAGCGGCTCCATACTGGAAATCTGTGTAAGAAGGCTGTCCACGCTAGCAATAAGCTTTTCAAGCTCCGTGCGCATTGGCTGCGGTATATCCGTCACATCTTCCCACTGTGAGGTATTCCCTCCAGGCAATTCTTCATCGCCGGAACCTAAACCAGCAGAATCCCCCGGCTCTTCCACTTCCGGGTCTTCTGTTGTGCCTGTGCCGTCATTTTCCCCCAGATTGCTTCCCGGATCTTCCTCCTCCGGTATCTGAGGTGTCTTATCAGGATCCTCCCCTCCGGGTATCTGGACATCAGATGTATCCTGATCTGTTCCGGTCACACCGGAACCTCCCTGCTGCAAAGCATCGCCGCCAGTCACCACATTTGTGATGCCCCCATCTAATGACTGGTCTGTATTTTCGGCAGGATCTGTTAAGGAATCTTCCTGGTCAGAAAAATTCTGACCTTTGTATGGTCTTATGTCATTTACCGTTCTTCTGGATTCTGTATCTTCTGATTTTTCTGTATCGTTTGCGGCGAGATAAATCTCAGTCTCAGAAATTTCTTCCTCTTCCTGGGATTCTTCCTCTGCCGGTCTCTGGGCAATATACTCAGAAACATCCACAGACTCCTCTTCCAAAAGTCTGGTAATCTCAGATATGCTCAGTCTCGCCAGTTCCTCTACAGTAAAATCCGGTCTCTTAAGGATCAGTCGCTGAATAAAGCAGGCTTTTCCTGGTGAAATCTCGTACTTCATGGCCATTTCAGAAATAGAATCGCTTGTTTCATAGGACTGATGATATACAACACCCTTGATCTGCTCTTCTTTTAACGTTTCTTTTACATTGTCAGCAACCATAAGCTGCAATTCCGCGGACCTTTTTTCATTGCCCTGAGAGACTGATACCAATACGGAACTGCTCTCCTGGTCCAGGTAACCATCGCTTATCATGGTATCCACCAGTGTACTTACTGCATCCTCCAGTTTGGCATGTTTCAGATCCTCTCCTACATCGTCCAGAATCTTTACCCCATCTGCGTTTAACGCATTTAAACGGACGACCCGGTCGCTGCGGTTTATCTCCAGCTCCAGGCTTGGATTCACATCAATTTCTACAACGGAATCCACCTTGAGGATCATCTGATACACACCTAATCCTAAAATCAGCACACAGCAGGCTGCCACCAATGCTGCCGTTCGTGCGGCTCTCATCCATAAATTTCTGCTGCTTGACGGCTTCTCCTTCAGCATCCAGACTTCAGACTCCAGCCTCGGACTATTGTCAGCTAAAACCTTCTGGAACACATCAGGTGCCATTTGATTTATGCCCCGATGGATTCTGCTTTCTATATCATTCACCTGACTTCACTCCTTCCATGTAATTTTTTAGCTTTTTAAGCCCTCTGCGGTATTTTGATAAGACCGTAGAAAGGGGAATGTTTAATAGGGAAGCGATTTCTCTGTGTTTCATTCCGGAATTCGCATGAAGAAGGATGATATTCCTTTCTTCATCCGTAAGGACAGAAAATGCCCCTTCAAGCGCAATCCTGTCATCGTGATCCTCTACGCGGGAAAAATCGAGTCCATCATCGCGCAGAGCCTCCATTGACATAACATCAAGCGCTGTTTCCCTGCGGATCTTCATATATGCAAGGTTTTTGGCTATGGTAAAGATCCATGCCAGCGGCTTTCCTTCCTTCTTTTTATAAAGGTGGGCGCCATTCTTAATATTAATGAAGGTATCCTGCAGGATGTCTTCCGCATCCTGCTGGTTCTTCAAGATAGAAAGAAGCAGTGCGTATACTGCCTGGTAGCTGGCATAATATAGCTTTTCCAAAGCCTGCATATCACCTTCTGCAATTCTGGAAATCCACTCTTCTTGAATCGTAGCTGATAAGCGTACGGTTTCGTTTTGTTCATCCGGAATTACACAAAACAAAATCATATCTTCACCTGTTATTGATTTCCCTTTCTGATACTATAATGCACGAGAAGCCCATTTTATTGCATCGAAAATAAAAAAATTTTAATTTTTTTTATTTTTTTTCGAGAAAACGCATCCACAGTAGTCCTGACGGTACAGATTGTACTGTCTGGAGAGCTCAATGGAGCGCTTATACCCGTCTTTTTTCTTAAAATCCGAGGGAAGATGTTCTACTTCATAGATGTCTGCCAGTTCCTCTCCGATCTCATTAATCTTTGCCGCATTTTTCAAAGGACTGATGGACAGGGTGGTGGTAAAATAATCATATCCGCCTTCCCTGGCTTTTTTTGCGGCCTCTTCCATCCTCATCCTATAACAGGCAAAGCACCGTCTGCCTCCTTCCGCTTCCTCTTCCAGGCCTTTCGCCATGGCAAAGAAATCCTCAGGACGGTACTCTCCCTCCTCAAATTTTACTGGATGAATAAATTCCATTTCTTTTATCATCCTGCGCAGCTCTTCTGCCCTTTTTTTATATTCCTCATCAGGAAAAATATTAGGGTTATAAAAAAATATGGTAATCTCAAAATACTGCGACAGATATTCCAGCACATAGCTGCTGCAGGGCGCGCAGCAGGCATGGAGAAACAACCTTGGGATCCTGCCCTCATTCTGTTCTCTGTCTAGAAGCTTTTCCAGTTCTTTTTGATAATTTCTGTTCACCGATCCGTTCTCCCATCTTTACAAGCGTTTCATATCCATTTTCGGAATTTTCCACTAAATCAAAATCCAATCTCACCTTATCCGGCTGTAAAAGAAGCACTACCGTAGAACCGCCAAAAGCAAAAAAGCCCTTTTCCTGTCCTTTTTTCACTGCACAGGCATCCTTTTGGAAATTATGAATCTTTCCCACCAGAAGGGCTCCGACTTCCATCATCAGAACAGTTCCCAGACAGCTTGTCTTAAGAAGGGTATATTCACGTGTATTCTCTACATATGCCCTTCCGTCTTCCTGGGCTGCCTGTCCTGCCGGATAGAGCCTGCCTCGGATGTATACATTGGGAGACTTCCATCCATCTGCCACATAGCAGTATCTGTGGCAGTCTTCCACTGTCAGACGAAAGATCACCGCGTAACCGCCCTGGTATCTCCGGGTCAAATGAGAATTCCGTAGAAGCTGGTCCAGGGTATACTCCATATCCTTGATAAAAAATCTGGAATCTCTTCCAATCCTGCATACTGTAGCCTTACCATCACAGGGGCTCACCAGGATCTTATCTCCTTTCGCTACAGGCCTGGCCTCAGGCTTTTGTTTCCGGGTAAAAAAATCATTATACGAAGTATAATTTTTTTCTTCGTACTCGGACAAATCTATCCTGTTCCGCTTGACAAAACCTGGGATCAATCCCTTAGAAATACCGGAATCCAAAAACCAGCCGGCAAGCCTGGATATAAAAGGACGGACTATGATCTTAAGGCAAAGCCTTCCGCCCCAGTCCTCATATAAATGTCTGATCAGACGGTCCCGGCCGCTTTCCTCTATGGTAATATTTCCTTTTCTGTCAATGTATCTCATCCGCCTCACATCCTGTCGCATAATTTTCCTCATCCGTTTCAGGTCAATTTGCAGCCAATAACAAATTTTATTTCTAGTCTCATTCTACACTAAATATGATTTCTTCGCAAGCCCATGACAGAAAAGAGCCTCGTTACTGGCCACACGGTGACCAGTAGCGAGGCTCTTTTGCATTTAAAGTTCGCTTCTCTTTAGCCAAATTGCCTGTTGAATCATACTGGCCCGAACCACGCAGCAGGTGCATGGTTCAAGTGTGACATATAACAAAGACTCTGCTATCACAGTCCTGTCCGGACGCATATGATAAAACAAAGAAAATTGGAGGCAACGCTATGAAACCACTTTTGGAAGTAAAGGATGTCTGTCTCTCCTATCACAGTCTGTCAGGAGAAACCGCCGCCCTTTCCCATATCTCCTTCGATTTGATGCCAGGAGAGTTTCTCGCCATTGTTGGTCCCTCCGGATGCGGAAAATCTACTCTTTTAAACCTGATCTGCGGACTTTTAAAGGCAGAACAGGGAAGCATCCTCATGGACGGGACACCTGTCCTTTCCGGAAATTCCCGCATCGGATATATGCTCCAAAAAGACTATCTGCTGGAATGGCGCAGTATTTATAAAAATGTGCTTCTCGGTCTTGAAGTACGCCATGAACTTACCCCGGAAAAGCTTGCTTATATTGAAGAAATGCTTATCACCTATGGTTTGGACAAATTTAAAAACGCACGTCCCTCCCAGCTTTCCGGAGGCATGCGCCAAAGGGCTGCCCTTATCCGCACTCTTGCCCTGCGGCCGGATCTCCTTCTCCTGGATGAGCCTTTCTCAGCCCTGGACTACCAGACCCGTTTAAATGTCAGTGATGATATCGGGCGGATCCTGAAACGAGAGCACAAGCCTGCAGTCCTGGTAACGCACGATATCTCGGAGGCCATCAGCATGGCCGATCGGGTCATCATCCTTTCTAAAAGGCCAGCCACGATCCAAAAGATCGTGCCTATAGAACTTGAAATAGAAAACCGGACGCCTCTTTCCTCAAGAAATGCTCCGGGTTTTAAATCCTATTTTAATCTGATATGGAAGGAGCTGAACAAAAATGTATGATCCTTCACCTGCCCAAAAACAATATCTTCTTCATAAAAAGCGGGAAAAACAGTTCATCGCCATAGCCCGTGTCCTTCTTTTTCTGCTTTTTCTTGTTTTATGGGAAACTGCCGCGAAACTGGGCTGGATCGACTCCTTTATATTCGGAAGTCCTTCTCTTATCACAAAGACCTTCATAGAAATGTGTATGGATCAGTCCCTGTTTTCTCATATCGGCATCACTCTTGCAGAGACCCTCATCAGCTTTTTCCTGGTGGTCATATCTGGCATCGGCACTGCCGTCCTCCTATGGGCATGTCCGAAGCTTTCTCAGATTTTGGAGCCTTATCTTGTAGTTTTAAACAGCCTGCCCAAGTCTGCCCTTGCCCCTTTGCTCATTGTATGGCTTGGGGCTAACATGAGGACCATCGTAGTAGCAGGCATGTCTGTGGCAATCTTCGGATCCATCATCAATCTGTACACCGGCTTCTGCGAGATTGACCCGGAAAAAAGGAAGCTGATCGCCACCCTTGGAGGAAATAAAAAGGATGAACTTTTTAAAATCGTCCTTCCTTCATCCGTTCCCTTGATCTTAAGTATCATGAAGGTAAATATCGGCCTGTGTCTCGTAGGCGTCATTATCGGAGAATTCATCGGCGCCAGAAAAGGGCTGGGATATCTGATCATCTATGGAAGCCAGACATTTCTGTGAATGTACATTCTGAAAAAATCTGTCATCCACCTGTTGTTTATCCCTCCTTAAAACATCTTTAGGAAAGAGCAGACGCTCTTCCCCGAAATCTATATTTATATACAAACAGCCTCTGTACGGCCCTAATTTTTCTTAGGAAGAAAAATTTCCACCTCTCGTCCGTCCTTACTGATGGAAAGGCGGCCTTTGTGAGATTTTACGATCTGCTGTACGATCCGAAGTCCCATGATGTGGATCCCCTTTGGCGGTTCTTTTTCCTCCAGGATAGCCTCGCGTACCGGCAACGGGATTCCCTTTCCTGTATCTGCTACGGAAATAAGGATATCTTCCTCTTCCTGCCGGCAGGTTACGGTAATCCTGCAGCCGTTGGGATTGTGGCGGATGGAATTTTGGATCAGGTTCCGTACCCCGCGTTTTAAAAGCTGCACATCGCCAGAAAGCTTCGTCTGCTCCAGAGACCGGTCTGTTTCCAGTTCCAGCTCATATCTTTCATCCTCTTCTCTATTTAAAAATTCTGCCACCACGCTTCTAAGCAGGGCTGCCGGACGGTAGTCCTCCACCCGGAGAGGCTGCATCTCATAGGCCAGCTTACTTGTCAAATTCAAATCCTCGATCAGCTGCCGGATGCGGATACTCTGTTCCTGGATGATCTTTGCCTGGTTTCTCTCTTCTTCAGAAAGATTTCCGCTCTCCGCAAGATTCTCCGCATATCCTAAGATCATAGACAAAGGTGTACGGATATCATGGGAGACTCCGGCGATCCACTCTGTTCTGGCTGTATCTCTTCTGGCAATATCCTTTTTCTGTTTTTCCAAAAGCAAGGAAATCCGGTTAAGCTGTTCTCCGACTTCTTTTACCACACCTTTCGGATGGATATTCACCGCGGTGCCTTCTGATAATTTTTCTATGCCATAGTTAATAGGAAGCAAGGACTTATGAAACTTCCTGCTCATAACGAATAGAATGACCAGAATAGCAGCTATATCCACCCAAAACAGAATGGGGATGACACGCCATAGTGTCTTTATATCTTCCCTTTCCCAGGTAAGACTATATTTTACCTGAGTATCTTTTCCATTTCCCACAGCTAAAAGCCCATTATCCGTATCCCAAACCTTCATAGGATAATCTTCCAGATACCATCGTGAAAAGGAGGCCACATCCGCCAGATCGTATCTGTGATCCAGTGTCTTAGGGAGATTCCAGGAAAATAAAATTTCTCCTGTGTCCTCATCTAAAAGCATAGCAAAGACAGCCTCTGTCTGAATGAGATATGCTTTTCCCTCTTCAGATAAGGCATATCCCTCGTCTGTTTTTTCTACCATCTGATCTGCCGTAGCCCGAAAACGCATAATAGGAAAACGTTCTCCGTTTTTTTCTATAACAGTATTGGCCGTCAGCGCCATTAAAACCGCCAGATTAATCATGACGAACAAAATCATCAGGACAATAGCAGTCACCAGATACCGTCTGTATATTTTCAGCAGTCCCTTCATTTTTACCTCTTTCTTATTTTGCCATTTTATATCCCAGTCCCCGTACAGTGAGCAGATAACGGGGATGAGAAGGATCTTCTTCCACTTTTTCACGCAGCCGCCGCATATGGACCATCAGTGTATTTTCATACCCATAATAGCTGTCTCCCCAGATCGTCTCGCACAAAGTATCAAAGGTGACGATATTTCCCCTGTTCTCTGCTAATTTTTTCAGCAAAAGAAGCTCTTTGGCCGTAAGTGCAGTCTCGGCACCGTCTTTTTGGGCCACAGCGCTTTTAAAGTCAACCTGGCAGTTTCCAAGAATCAGCTTGTCTGTCCCTTCTTTTTTCTCCTGATAATGATAGGTTCTTCTAAGAATAGCGCTTACCCTTAAAATCAGTTCCTTCATCAGAAAAGGCTTGGTCATATAATCATCCGCCCCAAGTCCAAGTCCTAAAAGCCTGTCCTCATCTTCATCCCTTGCGGAGAGAAATAAAACCGGGGCCGCAGAACGTTCTCTAAGCTCCTCCATAAAAGAAAAGCCGCTTCCATCCGGAAGATTTACATCCAGGATCCAAAGCTTCACCTCATCCTTCGTAAGCTCTTCCCGCGCCTGGCTTACATTGTAAACTGCCTTTATATTAGAAAAACCGGCCTTTTTCATCAGCTCTAACACCATAGTGCAAAGCTCTCTATTATCATCCACCAAAAGGATCCGGCTTTCATGAATCTCTGACATAATGTTCTCCTCCTTTCTTTCCTATTATAATATATTTTTCTTTTTCCGCTACTGCATTATGAAAAATTTAAGGTAAAAGTAAGGCAGGCTTCATCTGGATGTAAGGCAGCACATATATGATGAATTCCATCAAAAGAATATTTACAGAAAGGAAGAAAATATTATGAATTATGCAATCGAAACACACGGACTGACCAAGCTTTATTCCGGCCAGCACTCCGTTAACCATGTAGATCTCCAGATCCCAGAATACAGTATTTATGGATTTTTAGGACCTAACGGCGCCGGCAAAAGCACTACCATGAAAATGCTCCTGGGTCTTGTCAAACCCAGCCAGGGAACCGTTTCCATCTTTGGAAAAAAGCTTTCCCAAGGCAACAGACTGGAAATCCTTAAGCACACCGGTTCACTGATTGAATCTCCTTCCTACTACGCTCATCTTACAGGAAAGGAAAATCTTTCTCTGATCTGCATGCTGAAAAATGCTCCTGAGTCAGAGATTGACCGGGTGCTCCACATTGTCCGTATGGAAAACCAGAAAGACAAAAAGGCCGGCCAGTATTCCCTGGGTATGAAACAGCGCCTGGGATTAGCCGCCGCCCTCATCGGTTCTCCCAAGCTTCTTTTACTGGATGAGCCTACCAACGGCCTGGACCCGGCAGGGATCCAGGAAATGCGCGACCTTATCTGCTCTCTTCCAAAGGAATACGGGATCACCGTCATGGTTTCCAGCCATCTTTTAAGCGAGATCGACCAGATGGCAACCCACACCGGAATCATTGACAAGGGCGTCCTTATTTTTCAGGATACCTTAAAAGCCCTTCATCAAAAAAGCGGCCGTAAGCTTCGACTCCACACTACGGACAATAATCTTGCCGCAAATATATTAAGTGCCAGGGGCATTCCTGTCCGCTATTCTTCTGACAGGCGTTTTCTCACCCTGGCAGATAACGGGGATGAAAGCACAGCCGCTGCCGTTGCTTGCCTCGTCCGCCAGAATGTAGGTATCCTCCGTCTGGAAGAAATGGAAAATTCTTTGGAAGAAATCTTTCTTTCACTTACCGGAAAGAAGGTGAGCTTATAATGACTGCTTTTCTTACGGAAATAAAAAAATGCCGGGGACGAAAATTATGGTTCGTATATCTATGCGCCTTTGCCGTGATCCTTTTATGGCTGGGAGGCGCTCTCTCCCGCAATCCTCTTATGGAAACGGAGGCAGAGACAGGATATTACTATCTCCTTCTGAATTATACTTTAATGAACCTGATCTTTTTCCCAATCGTTCTTGCCACCGCTGCCAGCCGGGTATGCGATATAGAAAATAAGGGAAATACTTACAAGCAGCTTTTTACCATGCAGTCCAGGCTTAGCCTCTTTCACTGCAAGCTCCTTTTAAACAGTATCTATATCTTTCTTTTCTGTCTTGGAGAAGTTGTTTCTCTATATACAATGGGAAAGATCTTTCATGTCACACAGGAAGTTCCGTGGAAGCTTATAGGATGGTTTTTGGTTTCTACCTTTGGGGTCAGCCTCATTTTATATATCATGCAGCAGGTGCTCTCTCTGCTTATGGCCAATCAGCTTATGCCCTTATTTATCGGTCTTATGGGGACCTTTACCGGAGTATTTTCCGCCTTTTTCCCAAACACCATTTTAACCTCCATTGTTCCCTGGGGGTACTATGCGGTGTCCAGTCCAGTTGTAATGGAATATTCCAGGGGAGCGACTACTTTTTCCATTGTTCCCCTTCCCTTTGGACAACTGCTGGGATTCCTTATTTTCGGCCTGGCATTTTATATCATTGGAGTCAACAGATATTTAAAAAAGGAGGTTTGATCAAATGCTGTTTTCTTGTATCAAAGGCGAAAATTTAAAACTAAAACGTTCTTTTATCTGGATTGCCTTTTTCCTTCTGCCCCTGATCCCGGCTTTCATGGGTATGAACAATTATTTGAATAACCGGGGAATTCTTACCAATGACTGGTATTCCCTATGGACCCAGGAGACTTTGTTTTATTCTAATTTTTTCTTTGCTCCTATGGCCGCTATTTACTGTGCTTATTTGTGGCGTGTGGAAAATTTTAATCACAACAGGAATTCTCTTATGACTATGCCCGTTTCTGTAACCTGTATTTTTATGGGAAAACTCTTAAGTGCTTTTTTCGTGGTTATCCTAACCCAGCTTTGGGTAGGCGTCCTTTTTCTCATTACCGGAAAAATGGCCGGACTCCCCGGACTGCCCTCCCTTCTTATCCTGAGCTGGCTTATGCGGGGACTCCTCGGCGCTTTAGCAGTCACTGCTCTGCAGTGTGTTCTTTCGATGTGTCTCCGAAGCTTTGCCCTTCCGGTAGGGATCGCAGCCCTTGGAAGCATTACCGGCCTGATCGCCATGAACACAAAAGCTGGATATTTTTATCCGTATTCTCTGATGATTTTCGGAATGAACGCCAATAAGTCTGACGATATTCTCGGAAATACCCTTACTCTCTTTCTTGGCAGCAGTATCTTCTATACAATTTTATTTACTGTCATAGGAATTTTAATTTTGAAAAAAAGAGATGTTAAAGCCTGAAATATATTTAAAGGCCTCCTATATTTTTGTAGAATTATATGAAATTATATGATAAAATAAGGTTGTTCTAATTATTCTTTACAAATCCAATATAAAAGGAGGTTACTATGAAAAAGAGAGTTTGTGCTGTATTTACAGCGATTTTCCTGGGTGTTACTGCGCTTCCTTCCAGTACCTTTGCAGCTGAATCTTATCAGGAAACGGAAAAGGCAGCGCTTGGTGAATTTCTTACGGAGTTTATTTCTTTATACACATCCGGACTTGATAACTATGAACAGGCTTTGGCCGGATCTTATGGCGATTTTACCATAACCTTAGGAGAAGCGGGACGGGGACTTTTAGGCATGATGTTTCCTGCGGATGTCTCCTGGCTGGATAATCTGAAGTTTTCTACAGATGTAACAATAAAAGACGGACAGATGGGAGAAGTGTTAAACATATCCTTAAATGATACGGATATTCTTTCTGTAAATCTGTATTCCGACTCCACGACAGGGGATGTATTCGTACAGATTCCGGAATTATCCGAGAGTTATTTAAGCGCTAATTGGCAGGATATGTTCCAGGAAACTCAGACCCTGACAGAAGGGACTACTTCTGTGTCTCTTTCCATGGATGATCTGATAAAATATATGAGCATTTCCGAAAATATTTTAGAATATCTTCCTTCGGCAGATGCTCTGGAAAGTATCATCAATACTTATGGAACCATGTTTATCGAAGGATTTGCCGAGGGAGAAACCGGTTCCGAAACATTAACCGTATCAGATGTCAGCCAGGAATGCACTACCTTTGAGGGTGTCCTTGATAATTCTGATGCCCTAACTGTAGTGAAAGATATTCTTACTCAGGCGCGGGAAGATGAAAATATCCGCGAAATTTTAACAGGAATAGAAAACAGCGGTTCCGGAAACGAAAACCTTTACCAGCAGTTCCAGGACGGCATAGATTCTTTATCCGCTGATCTCTCAGAAAGTGAAGAAAGTGATGCTTCCGCAGTTATTTCCAAAATCTGGACAGACGATACGGACAAGATTGTGGGGCGCCAGATTTCTTTCCAGGAGGCAGACGGTACCTCCACTCCATTTTTCACTTGCCAGACTCCGTCAAACGGCAGTGACCGTGGTCTTCTTCTGGAGTTAGGCAGTGAAGGCAGCACTATAGCTCTGACAGGAAGCGGCACAGTAAACGGCGCTACAATGAAAGGAACTTATTCTGTTCTGACAGATTCCGAACCCGTTCTTTCCATTGAATTATCCGACTACGATACAGAGACTGCCGCAGAGGGAAAGTTAAATGGTGTTTATACACTTTCCATTCCAGCCACAGCAATCGAAGATGAAGCAGCTGCAAGTTTAATGAATGGATTTTCTCTTGCCGTTACCCTCGCTTCCGGTGAGACAGATTTCTCCGCTACAGCGGATATTTTAAGCGCAGGAGAATCTTTGCTGAGTCTGAATTTCACCTCTGATCTGGGAGACGGTGTAGAAATTCCTGATCTTACCGCAATATCAGGAACTGTATACGATACCTTAAATGCAGATGACACTGCCGCATATGCGGAAGAAATAAGCATGGATACTATTCTGTCTAATCTTACAGCAGCTGGTATGCCGGAAACCTTCATTGAAGACGTGATCAGCGCGTTCACTTATACAGAAGAGGATTATTCCACTTATGAAGATACTTACAGCGATGACGATTCAGATGACGGATTATCGGAAGATTCCAGTGCTTATGACGATTCCTCTGCAGCGGATGATTCCATAGATGACACTCTGACTGAAGAGACCGAAGTTCCTGCGGACAGCAGCGCATCTTAAAGCACCTATTATTTTCTCGTATAATATCTTTGCCGGGCTTTTAAGCCCGGCATTTGTTTTATTCCCGCGCACAGCAGTGCTTCTCCCTTATCTTTCACAGCACCTCCCAGATCCCATTTCTCCCCTTTCCGCGGAAACAGATTCTCCCCTCCTTCTTTAATTCCCTGATCTTATAATTTATCCCGGATAGACTGATTCCCAGTTCTTCCGCCAGCTGCTTTGCTGTAATATGAGGATTTTCCTTCATCCTCTCTACGATTTTTTCTCTTTCCTCACGTTTCCGGCCAAAATAGTCGAACCGGTTTCCTATATCCACCCGTATATTATTTTCCTCTTTGTCTAATTCCTTACTTCCATCCTGGATATACGGCATATTATTTTCCGTATAAAAAACAAATTTAAGGTGATCCGGATATACAAAAACCGTTTCCAACTGATCTAAAAACTCCAGCGCAGCTGCCTTTTCTATCCCTTTTTTCTCTTGCAGAAATTTTTCTATCTTTGCGATCCGCTGCTTTGCCTCCTGGCCTTTCACCTTTTTCTGTTCCAAATCATGGATTCTGCCGGCATTTTTCTGTAATTCCTGTTCCAGCTCTTTCTGTTTCATCTGGTAAATCACATCCGGGATGATCTCATCCAGCAGCTTATCTAAAAGAGCATCCATCTGCCGCCTGATCTGCTCCTGCTTTTTCTTCTGCCGTTCTATTTCCTGCCAGGTATCCTTTTCCACGAAAATATCTTCCAGCATTTTTGTACTCTTTTTTATTATTTTCTGACTGTCAAACTGCCCTGCATCAATATAAATATCCTTTAAAAGCCCATATAATGTTTTTTCGTCCAAATGTATGTTATCGCAGCCTGAGTTTTTTGAATTTTCCCGCCCGGGACAGATCCTTCCATGTGTTAAATATTCTCTGCAGCTCCAGAGCTTTGTTATTTCTTTCGTTTTCCCTTTTCTTCTTGTGATTCTGTAGTAAGGCGCACCGCATATCCCGCATCTCAGCTTCCCGCTAAGAGATGACTTGCCCTCATTTTTTCCGATTTTTTTTCCGCCGATTCCAACTGTCCTTTTCTCGTCCATCCGGTCATTTGCGCGCTGCCATAATTCTTCCGATACAATGGCCTGAACACGATTTTCATGTATAAACTGCTTTTCTTTCGGCATTTTAATTGTTTGCTTTGAATCAAAATCATAATGCACACGACGCATGACCACAGTTCCTTTATACATAGGATTTCGTATCATCCTACGCATATCTTCTGCTAAAAATTCTTTTCCCGTAGGCCGTGTAACGCCCTCCTGTGCCAGAATTCCGGCAATGGTCCTGCATCCATAGCCAGCGGTGTACAGCATAAAAACGCGCCGTATCACCTTTGCCTCCTCCTCAACGATTTCCACGCTCTTATCCGGTCCTTTGCAAAATCCATATGTATTAGACGGAAGCATAACAGAACCGCCTTTTTTTTGTCTGTTATAGTGAGCATTATTGATCTTTTTGCTCAGCTCCCGGCTGTACTCTTCTGCAAGAATGGCCTTTATCCCTGTAAGCAGCCCGTCATCTGTACTATAAAATTTTCTTTCTATATACATATAAAGCTGCTTCTGAGAAACGGTCAGACGATCCACAAAAAGATACCAGTCTTTTGTATTCCTCATTAATCTGTCCTGAGACTTGATGACAACGATATCGAATTTGTCCCTGAGAAGGTCATCATAAAGCCGGTTATATTCTGTCCTTCCTCTGGTACTGGTCCCGGAACGGCTTTCTACATAGGAATCTACAAGGACCCACCCCTGTTTTTCCACACATTCCCTTGCCTCTGCCACCTGCTTTATAAGGGCATCCTTCTGGCATTCCTCTTCTGTGCTGCATCTGGCGTATATAACCGCACGGCTCCTCATATATTTTCTTCTTCCTGGATATTCTGCAGCATCCTGGCTTTTTCTGATGAAGAGATCAGGTTTTCTTCTGCAAGTATCTCTGCAATCTTTATCATAATACTTTGTTCATGGTTTACGAGCTTTCCTTCCATCTGCCTGGTACATTCCATCTGCCATACCCTCACTTATAACTTGCTTTTAGATATAGCAAAGAGCGGATTAAACGCCTGCCATATCCAGAGTCTTATTTTAAGATATGATCATTCTGCAGATTTGGTTACTCTATCTCTTCTATCTCTTTTAAAGGGTTTCAGAATGTACAGCCACTTCTTCAAGCTCACCTGGGTGCTTATGTCTATCGTTATTCTTTGTATCATTGCCATGATACTGTACGGAATTTTAAGTTTCATTGAGAGGAAATATCAGAAGCATATATAATAAATTTCTGAAGGCAAAAAACATATCCAAAAAAAACAGGAGGCTGTCCTGAAACATCAGTTTCAGCAACAGTCTCCCGTTCTGTTAAGATTTTATTTTTAGTCAAGAATAATCAGCGCCATAAACACAAGAGGTTCCTGGCCCACGTTAGCCAGGGCATGGCCGCAGCCGTCAGGCGTAAAGGTCACATCTCCGGCCTTTACTCTGCGAAGCTCTCCATTGTCACTGTATACTCCTTCTCCGGAAAGGATATAATAAGTCTCGCTTTCTTTATGATGTTCATGAAAACCCAAAGAACATCCAGGCTCAATAGTAACCTCTGCGTAAAGTCCGCACTTGCCGTTCAGCTGTTCTTTTTCGAGAAGATGCTTAATGGTCACATGTCCAAAACCGCCGCACATCCTTTCAATTCTCTCTGTCCGCATATCCGTTTTCCTCCCTTCGGCCTGCATCCATACTTCCGCTTCGAAATCCTTCCAGATCCAACGTGATGTATGTAAA
The DNA here is from genome assembly GCA_019118425.1 of Candidatus Blautia faecavium. GTDB lineage: Bacteria > Bacillota > Clostridia > Lachnospirales > Lachnospiraceae > Blautia_A > Blautia_A faecavium. Next base: position 16,609 of record DWYZ01000235.1, read on the forward strand.
GCCAAGATCTTTTAGTTTTCTTGTAATCTCCTGCCTGCAGTCAAGGAACTTAAAAAAATCCTTCTGGTCAATTTCCACCCTGGCAATGTCCTTATGGACGCGCACCCGTACATTATAAAAGTCCAGCCCTCTTATGAATTCTTCCGCTTTATCGATCCGTTCCAAAAGCGTCAGGTCGATCTCCGTGCCGTAAGGCAGACGGGTAGCCAAGCAGGGGCTGGAAGGACGGTCCGCCACAGGGATCCCATACTCTCTGGCAAGAGCGCGCACTTCATCCTTCGTAATATGAAGCATTGCCAATGGACTTTTTACTCCCAGCTCCTTCACTGCTTTAAGCCCGGGACGGTACACATGAAGATCGTCTTCATTGCTCCCTTCCAAAAGGATACGCACGCCATGTTCTTCTCCGAACTTCAGCATCCGGGTATACAGCTCCTTTTTACAAAGATAACAGCGATCCAAAGGATTCATCCGTATCTCCGGCACCGCCAGCTCATTCAGCTTCAATACCACATGCTTCGCGCCGGTTCTTTCAAGCACTAACCTGGCAGCTTCTAAATCCGCCGCCGGATGCAGAACAGTATCCATGGTAAGCGCATATACTGTCCTTTTGCTTTCTTTGGCAGCCTCCCACGCCATTACCAGCAGAAGGCTGGAATCCACTCCTCCGGAAAACGCCACACACACGTCTTCCTTCAGATATTCCCTTAAAAGCAGCTTCAGGTTTTGTTTTTTTTCTTCTAATGTATGTAATATCTCCAAAATCTTACCGCCTAATCTGCAAGCGAAGCGATCCACTTCGCAGCGCTCTCTGTATTCGTTGTATTAACCAAAACTCCAATATAAACCGGTTCATAAGGAAGATCCAAGCCCTCCCCTATGTCCTCCTGGGGAAGCTCCAAATGATAGGTATCAATAGAATCCCCAAAGGAATTATACACTTCCTCACCTAAAAGTTCCTTTAAATCCGCGAAATAGCCCTCTCCCTCATAAATCTCACAGGCGTCTTCCGATAGCAGAACCACATCAAGGGTCTGTGCCTGAACCTGTGTAACAAAAGCCATCTGAGAATAATAATCCAGCCCTCCTGAACTTGCGTCCGTCACATAACTGGACGTCACCTCTATCACCTGGTTTTCATCTGTCAGTTCCAGGACTTCCCTTATTCCCTCTGAAAACGTGTCCACATTGCTTGTCCCCGCGTCAAAGACGCTGATGGCTAAAACCGTCTCTTTCTGCGCGTTCTGGTAAAGATCCACTCCGATAAATATCAGAGCGATAAAACCGATCACACCGAAAATCGCCGCCTTATAATACATCCAGATATATTCCAGTTTTCCGGCGATTCCCATATTTTTTAATTTTTCTTTTTCCAACAGACGCTTTTCTTTTTTCGTAAGGTCTGACTCGTGCTTCTCCTTCAGTTCTTCCAGGTTGATTTCCTTTTTTTCTTTCCCCATGTATTCACCTATTTCAAGAATCCGCTTACAATCTCTTCCTCTGCTTCTTCCTCTGTAAGTCCCAGTGTCATCAGTTTGATCAGCTGTTCTCCCGCGATTTTTCCAATGGCAGCCTCATGGATCAAAGCGGCATCCACGTGATTCGCAGACAGCTCCGGCGTAGCGCTGATCTTTGCATGATCCATGATAATGGCATCGCATTCTGTGTGTCCGCTGCAGCGGTTATTTCCATGTATATGAGAATCAAACAGCTGATAGGAATCGTCTCTTGCTACCGAACGGGAAACGATGTTGGCAGAACTGTCCTCCCCATCCATCTGCACATCAAAATAGCTCTCCGCTCTCTGACTTCCATGGGTCATCAGTCTTTCCATGACGATCAGCTTCGCTCCGTCCTTTAAGTATGCCCTGTTTTCTCTCTTTGTAGAATCCACTCCCCGGATCTGGGCAGTATCCATTTCCATGAAACTGTCCTCGTCCAAATGGATCTCTGTCACAGGATTCATGATCCGCTCACCTTTTCCATCGCCGCTCCCATAATGCTTTTCCACATATTTGATATGGGCGTTCTTTCCTACATAAAAACGATGGATTCCATCGTGACGGCTTGCCGCGTCTCCTCCGTTATGGATACCGCAGCCGGCAACGATGGTGACATCCGCGTCATCCCCGATATAAAAATCATTATACACGACTTCCTTTAATCCGGATTTACTTAAAACAACGGGGATGTGTACGCTCTCCCTTTTCGTACCTGGCTTGATATGAATCTCGATTCCTGATTTATCTTCCTTTGTGATAATTTCTATATTACTGGTGCTGTTGCGCTCTACACTTTCTCCGTTGGCCCGGATATTATAGGCTCCTTCCGGAATTTCATGCAGGCCGGTCACTTCCATGAGCAGCTCTCTTTGTATTGCGTCCATGTCTTACTCCTCCTTATCTGCCGCTTTCCAGTTTATTGCATCCGAATCCTGACGCATTGGCTGTTCCTAAAAGATGAGGAAGTATCTCCTCTTTACTTCCCTGCATAGTCACCTGTCCATCAGCGATCAATAAAATCTCATCTGCAATATTTAAGATCCTTTCCTGATGAGAAATGATCAGTATGGAACCATGAAGCTGGTTATGCATATCGTCAAATACCTGGATCAGATTCTGAAAACTCCACAGATCGATTCCGGCTTCCGGTTCGTCAAAAACAGACACTCTTGACTTCCTGGCCATAACCGTGGCGATCTCAATGCGCTTGATCTCCCCGCCGGAGAGACTTGCGTTTACTTCACGCTTAATGTAATCCTTCGCACATAAGCCTACCTTAGAAAGATATTCACAGGCCCGTTTAATTGATATTTCCTGTCCGGACGCCAGGCGGATCAGATCAAATACCGTGATTCCTTTAAAGCGCACTGGCTGCTGAAACGCATAGCTGATGCCCAGCTTTGCCCTGTCTGTAATGTTCATATCTGTAATGTCTTCGCCATCCCAAAGGATCTGACCGGAGGTAGGTTTTTCAATTCCCGCTATCACCTTAGCTAATGTAGATTTTCCGCCTCCATTCGGTCCTGTAATGACTACGAACTTATTGTCCTCAAGGGTAAAGCTGACATCTTTAAGAATGCCCTTTTCTTTCGCATTTCTGGACTTTTCGTCAGGCACCTGAAAACAAATATTTTTTAGTTCTAGCATATCATGCCCTCCATCTATTGTTCTTTGTCGCGAATAGTATTCGCAGTAAATTTGTCAACATTAAGTATCATACCATATTTTCCAGAAAATGAACAGCTACTTTTCAGAAAATTTCACTATCCGCCCTTTTGCGCTGTTTAAGACAGCTGCTAAAAGAGTCGTAAGGATACAGACCATAACCGGACGTGTCCACAGATACAGATTGGATTCCTGCCCGTGCACAAGCAGGGCCAGATCTTTCCAAATATCCCCTACGGCCATATGAAGGACGTAAATGGCAAAAGTATACTTTGCTCCGATCCAGCCCAGTACCTCTGGTCCTTTTTTCCCCTCCTGAAAAACAGCAAAAAGAAAAAAACTAACGGAAAGGATCACAGAGCCGGCAAACAATTCTCTTCTTCCAAGAAGGAAATATTCTGCAATGCTTAAACCCGCTCCCGCCGCTATAAGAACTGCCCACACAGCGGATGGCACCCTTTTCTGCAATTTTCCCTTCTCCTTGTGTATAAAATGTCCCAGCATAAAAAAAGGAAAACCAGTAAACAGATAATTCCTAAATTCCATGATCCGATAAGTATTTCCCGCCTCTCCGCTTCTTCCATCCATCCAGAAATTGCAAAAGAGGAGTACCGGGATCAGCGCGTAGGCAATCTTGTGAAGGCGCAGCTTCTCCACAGCCCAAAATAACAGATAACAATATAAAAGGGCGAACAAAAACCACAGATGAGGCTTCACCGGCGTGGTACTGTTATATTTAACAAAATCTTCTATATTATGCGGTACAAGGAGATTTTTTAGCCAGTCTCCCACACTCTCTCCTTCTATCCCCTTCTGGATACATTCCCACACAATATAAAAAGGCAGCGCCAAAAAAGCCAAATATAAAATGTGTTTCACTTTTCCCGGCATTCTCTTAAGGACGGCTTCTCTCGATTCCCTATAACAAAAATATCCGGAAATCAGAAAGAAAAAAGGAACCGCGAATCTGGCTGCAGCATTGATCACATTTCCTGTCTCTCCCGGAAACCGGATATGCAGCAGGACTACCGAATATGCGGCTGCTGCCTTGGCACTGTCTAAAACCTGATTTCTCATTTTCATTCCTCCCAGCAGCCAGTAGTATAGCAAAGAGGAATATGCCGTGTCAACAGGCTGCTCTAAGGATACAGCCAGCTTCCCTCCAGTCTGGCCAGCAGTCTGGCGTTATGATAAGCCATTTTTAAGGTCAGGCAGGTTCGTCCCAGATAGCATGTGCCGTCTGCGGTTTTTACGCAGGCTAAGGCCAGATCCGGCTTGGAAGGCGTCTGCAGGCAAATGGGAAGTAAAAACTGAATGGAATGATTATAATACTGCGGGATAGCTGTCTTATAGTCCGCCTCCAGCATTCTTCTGGTCTGACAAAGCGCCCCATCGAAAAGCTGCAGCTTCATCCGGCTGTTCCGAACATTTTCCGGGAGCCTCTGGGCGTTCTCCTCTTCCCCGAAAATATGCTCATACTGAGGGATAATGTCTAAATGTGTATCAAAAACTAATTCCGCAGGATCTGTAACGTATTCTGCCCGTGGGGGAAGCCCGCTGATCCCGGCTTTTAATAAATAATACTCTGTGTAAAAGCCGTCCAGAAACCAATCCTGCCTGTCAGGCACCAGATTGGGAACAAAGCAGGCATACACCGGCTGATAATAATAATTAAAAAGGCCTGTATTAAAGATTGCGTATTCTTTTTCAATTAATATTTTTCCTTCTTTATAAACTCTTTGAAATGTGTGCTCCAGGTAACCTTTCAGTATACCGTTATCCTCCCCATTGTCAAAGCTCCATTTCTCCGGGACCATCCTGGAGAGATTTTGTATCTGCCGGTTATAATTCCCGCAGTACGTAAAATCAAATAAATTCATATAATCCTCCTATTCGCTGCCGGTCACATGATAACATGCAGCGGCTATTCATATTTTGTTACTGGTCACACGGTAACCAGTAACGGGCAATTCGGCATTCAAAATTCGCTTCGCTTTAGCCAAATTGCCTGTTGAATCATGCTGGCCCGTAACCACGCAGCAAGTGCGTGGTTCGTGTGTGACCTGTAACCATATTTTTCTTTCTTTTGTACCTTTGGGAATTTTCTTCTTTATCTGTATATTTTATTTAGGGAATTTTTTCAGCAGAACTGCCAAGTAAAGATTTTCTGTTGCTGGTCACCATGTGACATGCAATAATTTTCTCTTTTTAACATACCACACCTACCGCCAAATAGCAAGCTTTCAAACTCTTATTTTACAGAGAAAACAGCATGTGTTATAATGGGGATACTTATTATATGTCTCACCTGAACCACGCACTTGCCGCGTGATAACGGACACTTACTTACCATATTGATTACAGACCAGGAGGATTTGCCATGACAAAAGAAGAGTTTAAACAGCTGACCAAAAATCCTGTTCTCCTAGACGGAGCCACCGGATCGAATCTGATGGCCAGCGGAATGCCCAGAGGAGTATGTACAGAAACCTGGATAATGGAGCATAAAGACGTGATCTTAAATCTGCAGAAAGCTTATGTAAAAGCGGGAAGCCAGATCATCTACGCTCCCACCTTCGGAGGGAACCGCCTCAATCTGCGTATGCACAGCAAAGAAAATGACCTTGAAACGATCAACCGCACTCTTGTCTCCTATGCGAAAGAAGCGGCAGACGGAAAAGCCTTTGTGGCCGGCGATATCACCACAAGCGGAAAAATCCCAGGCGCGGACGAATCTTATACCTATATGGAAGCATTCCAGATGTATCAGGAACAGATTGGCATTTTAAACGATGCCGGAGCTGACTGTATCATTGCGGAGACAATGATCAGCATTGAGGAAACCCTTGCCGCTGTAGACGCGGCCGGCAGCATCTGTTCCCTTCCGGTGCTGTGCTCTATGACAGTGGAAGCAGACGGCAGCATCTTCGGAGGTGGGAACGCCCTGGAAGCTGCCGCAGCCCTGGAGAGCGCAGGCGCCTCTGCCGTAGGGGTCAACTGTTCCGTAGGACCTGACCAGCTTGTTTCCGTCATCCGCAATATAAAAGAAACCGTATCCATCCCAGTTATCGCCAAACCTAACGCAGGAATGCCGGTAATAGACGAAGAAGGAAACGCCGTCTACTCTATGGACGCTTTAAGCTTTGCCCGCCACATGAAAGTTCTGGTGGAAAACGGCGCCACCCTTATAGGGGGATGCTGCGGCACCACCCCAGAATTTATAAAAGAAACCGCCCGCATTCTTGGTCTTAAATAACCGGAACTTACTTTACCCGGATTGCTTTTTCAGGGCACATCTCCTGACAGCAAAAACAGCGGATACACTTTTTATAATCATAAACCGGCGGCTGTCCTTTCCCTTTGGAAAAGCTCACTGCTTTTTGGGGGACAGGACAGCTTTTTACACAGATACCGCAGCGGATACATTTTTCCTGGTCTATATACGGCTTTTTTTGAAAAATGTTAAGGGCGCGGGCCATTTTTTCCCAGATTCCATTTCTCATAACACTTCTGTCCGCCTTAAAATCCGGTCTGCCCCATTTCTTTACTGCTTCCTCCATGGAAACTGGGCCTTGCGGAGTGACTAGGCTTAACTTTTCCTCCCTCCAAAATCCAAGTCCCATTTTCTCTCCATGATAATTCGTCGGCACAAGCTTAGGATCCAGATGGATCAGGCGGCAGAATACACTGTCCAATGCCACAGGATCCGCAGACAGCAGCATCACATTCATAGGTACAGGATCTCCGGAACCCGGTCCATTTCCCTCCATAGCCACAATCCCGTCCATTAGATAAAGCTTAGGCCGCATAAAGGTATTCAGATCCACCAGCATACGGGCAAAGCTGTCTGCGCTGGGATACTGCGTGTGTCCTTTCGCCTTGTGAAAGCCATAGACAAATCCATAGCTGTTTTTCACCGCTCCTGTTATTCGTTCCAGAGCATGTGTCTTCATTTTGCAAATGGACAGAATGCTGTCACATTCTAAAAGCTCTTTGGGCAGAATAAATTCTTTTGCCTGTATTCCCTTACTGTATGCGACACGCCTTCCCTCGGAAAAATCTACTGCCGGAATATTCAGTCTTTCAAGGGCAGTATCCATTCCCGTGCCTTTGATGACTTTTCTGGTGCTGCTTGTACCGCAGGAGTCTCCCAGGATAATATTTTTATATCCTTCTTCTCTCAGGATCCGACCCAAAGCCGCCACTACCGCCGGATGGGTGATTACAGCCTTTTCCACCTCTGCCCTTTTTAAAAGATTCGGCTTAAGCAGGATCTTATCCTCTTTTTTAACGAAGGTCTCTATTCCCCCTAATAATTCCAGACCTTTTTTCAATTGTTCATATACAAGTTCTTCCCTGTAGGAATTACAGGGAAGAAGGATCACTTTACTTTTTTGTTCCATATTTTTTTCCTTTATTTATCAGAACTTACGCTTAAATCTGATTCCCGGATTGCTTTCCGTACCGGAAGAATACACACAGGAACTACTGAAAGAGAATCTACGCCCATGCGCAGGAATTTTTCTGTCAGGGCTGTGTCTGCCGCAAGCTCACCGCAGATGCACACTTTACAGTTTTCCTTATGAGCAGAATCGATCACCATCTTTATCATTCGGATAATCGCAGGATGATGATCGTTATATTTCCCCCGAAGGAGGGGATTCTGCCGGTCCATAGCCAGGGTATACTGGGTAAGGTCATTCGTTCCCATACTCAAAAAGTCTACCCTTCTGGCCAGCTCCCGGCTAATCATCACCGCAGCAGGTGTTTCCACCATAATACCGGTGAGAATATCCTTATAAGGGATCTTTTTTTCGGTAAGCCCTTTCTTGATCTCGTCTATGATCTCCTCTATTTCATCCAATTCCTCTTCTGAAGTGATCATCGGATACATCATGGCAATATTTCCATAAGCGCTGGCCCGGTAGATTGCCCGGATCTGCGCCTTAAACATCCTTTTTCTGTCCAGGCAGAGACGGATTCCCCTGTTTCCCATAATGGGGTTTACCTCATCCGGGATATCCAGATAATCCGCCTGTTTATCCGCGCCTAAATCCACTGTCCGGATCACCACAAGCCGGTCGCCCATAGTTTCCGCTACCTTTTTATAAGCACAGAACAATTCATTCTCTCTGGGATAATTTTCCCTTCCAAGATACTGGAATTCACTGCGGAAAAGGCCGATCCCTGCCGCGCCATAGTACAATACATTGTTTATATCATCCAGATTGCTGATGTTTGCATAAAGTCCGATCTTTTTTCCGTCACGGGTCACATCCTGCACAGTCTTCAGTTTCAGCAGGGCCTCCCTTTCCTTAATGTCCGCCTGTCTTCTGATTTCATATTCTTTTAAAAATTCTTCATTTGGATAAAGGTATAAAGTCCCCGTATAACCGTCTACTATGGCCTCCGCATCCTCCCAGTCGGGCTGTGTCTCGATTCCCACCAGAGACGGGATCGCCATGGACTTTGCCAAAATAGAAGTGTGGGATACGATAGAACCCTGGTGGGTAACCACTGCGAGGATCTTGTCTTTATCCATTTCCATAATTTCTGTAGGAGAAAGATTTTCCGCTGCAAGAATCACCGGCTGATCGCCCAGATCGATCTTGGGAGAAATCCCTCCAAGGACTTCGATCAGGCGGTTGGATATTTCCTGTATATAGAAAATCCGTTCGCATATAGCCGGTTCCTGAAGATTCCGGAACGTATTGGAAAGCTCATCTCTGTTGGTCATCACTGCATATGCGGCATTTACCTTCTCGGAAGTGATGATGCTCTCAATAGCCCGCCGAAAGCTGTCTGTCTCCAAAAGCTTCGCCTGCTTCTGAAAAATTTCCGCTTCTGTCTGCCTTCCGGCGCAATTTTTTTCATACAGCTCACGAAGCCTTATGCCTACCTGGACTCTGGCTCTGTTAAAGGTATTCAGTTCTTTTTTTATGTCGCTTACCATATACTGCCGTATCTGATATTCATTCTTATGATAGAAAAGTATCTTCCCGATGGCAATTCCTGAAAAGGTTGCGGTTCCCTTATAAATTTCCATCTTTTCCCCTTTCTGACGCATTTTACTCACGGAGTACGTTGACTGCGTCAATAATGGTAGATTTGGAAGTTTTTTACTTCCAAACTTATCCCCTTTGTCCTTAGTCGCAGGCAGCCCTGAACTCCGTCCAGTTTTTATTATACTGCTCTTCCGCTTCCTGACTTACATTCTGTACGATTTCTCCGCTGGTAACCGTATCCGGCACTACCAGGTTAGGATCTACCAGGTCGTCCGCTGCCTGGTTTGTACAGTAATAGCCAATATAATTAAAGCACTGTGCGGCGATCTCCGGTCTTAAGATGTAATCTACAAACTGATAGGCAGCCTCTGAATTAGGCGCCTCACTGGGGATAAACATACCCATGATGCCAAAGCCAAGGCCTTCTTCCGGATACACGACTTTAAGATCCGGATTCTCCGCCAAAGCTGCCGTTACCTGAGAAGTATACAAAAAGCCCACGCTTGCCTCTCCGTTTAACAGCGCGTTCTGCGTATTATCATCCTGTATCATCCTTACATTAGGTGCAAGCTCTAAAAGCCGTTCTCCAGTCTCTGCAATTATATCCACATCTTCCTCGTTCATGCTTCTGCCCATAGAAAGCTGTGTGATGCCGTTGATCACCCGATAATTCCCGATCAATGCAATACTGTCCTCCAAAGATGGATCCCACAGGTCTTTATATCCTGTAATCTCAATGTCAACCTGCTCCGGATCATAGACAATCAAAGGAATTCCCGAACCATAAGGAACCGTATATTCATCCTCCGGATCGTAAAACTGCCCCTGGAAAAGCGGGTTGATATTTTCAAAGCCTGACAGCTTATCTTTATCCAGCTTTTCCGCCAGGCCTTCCTCTATCACGGTCTCCAGGATATAGTCATCAGCGATCACCACATCATAATCGCCGCCTTCTGCCTGGGAAAGCTTCTCCAGCATGGTCTCGTCTGTGTCAAAATTAGAGTAGATGATCTCAATTCCTGTTTCCTCCTCAAAACCATCCAAAACTTCCTGAGGGAACATTCCTTCCCAGGTAAACAGCACCATCTCTTTACTGCTGTCAGAACCACAGCCGGAAAGTACAGATGCTGTCAGAGCGGTGCACAATAGGCCAACCACAATTTTTTTCATGTTTTTTCTCCTCTTCTTTTTCTCACTCTTTTTCATTTTCCTTCTTAAAGTATATGTTTCTGGTCAAAAGCTGACCAGTAATGTAACAAGTATATCCTACTTTTCACCTGTTGAAAAGGGGAAGTTCTTCTTGGCTGTACGCTTTTTTATCAGCGAGTACAGGATCATGACCAGGATCGTTACTCCTAACATAATGGTACAAAGAGCGTTGATCTCCGGCGTAACCCCTGTTTTCAGCTGTGTATAAACCTTGATGGGCAAGGTAGAGATACGCGGTCCGTTTACGAAGATGCTGAGCACCACATCATCCATAGACATAGCGAAAGCCAGCAGGGAACCGGAAAGCACCGCCGGCATAATGAGAGGGAGGGTAATGTCCCAAAAGGCTCTAAAAGAACCTGCTCCCAGGTCCCTGGCCGCCTCTTCCAGCGATGGATCCATTCCCACAAGTCTGGCCTTCACCTCCATAAGAATATAAGGCACGCAAAAAACCGTATGCCCTAAAAGGAGGGTCAGCATTCCAAAGGGAAGCCCAAGCAAGGAAAAAAATGCCATTAAGACCATCCCAAGGATAATTTCCGGTATCATCAAAGGAAGGATGGAAAGGTACTCCATCACGCCTTTCGTTTTCCAATGGATACGTGACAGTCCTACTGCTCCCAGTGTTCCTATCACTGCGGATAAAAGGCAGCTTAAAACGCCCAGGATCAAACTGTTTCCCAAAGCCTCCATCATATCACTGTCCGCAAAAAGATTTTCGTACCACTTCATGGAAAAGCCGGTAAAGGCAACGGGAAGCTTGGATTCATTGAAGGAAAACACTACCACCACTGCAATGGGCAGATACATCAGGAAAAATATAACGCCCAGATAGATCCTGGAAAACTTAGAACTTTTTTTCATCCGATTCCCTCCAATTCTTTTACATTTGTAATTTTACGATATAGCATGATCATCAGTGTAGTAAGGACCATTAAGACCACTGCCAGGGCCGCCGCAAAGGGCCAGTCGCCTACCCTTGTCATCTGTTCCTGTATCAGGCTTCCTACCAGCACGATCTTATTTCCGCCAAGGATATCCGCAATAAAGAAAAGCCCCATAGACGGAATAAAGGTTAAAATAATGCCGGACAACAGTCCCGGAAGAGTAAGCTTAAAAGATACGGTCCAGAAAGCCTTTATTCTGGAAGCCCCCAGATCCCTGGCAGCCTCCACAAGGGACCAGTCCAGTTTTTCCGCGCTGGAATATACAGACAGGATCATAAAAGGCAGAAGTACATACACCATTCCTACCACGATAGCAGGATAGCTGTACAAAATTTTCAGAGGCTCCTTGATGATCCCAAGCTTTTGTAAAATGAAATTCAAGACTCCCTTATTCTGCAGGATAATGATCCATCCATAAAGACGGATCAAGGAATTCACCCAAAAAGGAAGCATCAAAAGAAGCATTGCCTTTTTCTTTTTGCTTTCTGGAAGCATTGCCATAAAATATCCGAATGGATACCCTACAATGCAGATCACCAGCGTGCTGGTAACAGCCAGCTGGAAAGACTGCACAAAGGTATTAAAATATACAGGTTCCAGGATTTTTTTATAATTCTCCAGATTAAATACCCAATCCACTCCGTGGCCCGCGCTGGGCTCGGCAAATGAAAGAGCCACCATATAGATCAACGGTCCTACCACAAAAAGCAAGGTAAAAAAGTACAGCGGAAGGATCATCCAAACGGATCTGTTTTTTCTTTTCCCCATCTTACGCCTCCCTGTCCACAAGGACCGCATCTTCTGCGTTAAACCGGTAGCATACCTTTTGTCCTACCTTTACATTTGCATCAATGCCATAACGGCTGGCAATGATCTCTTTCCCGTTTTCCAGAGTAAGAACCATCCGAAGCTGCCCTGCCGAAAAGCTCTTTTCCGTAACTAACGCTTCCATTCCACAGCCACAGTTTTCATCAAGCAGGATATTTTCACTTCTCACTGCAATGGTCACAGGTTCTCCTGGCGTAAGTGTCTCTCCTCTTGCTTCTGCAAGCGCCTTCCCGCCGCCTAGGGAAATGAGCACCTGGGAGCCCGCCATACGGTCCACCGTTCCTTCCAGGATGTTTGCGTTCCCTACGAAGGTAGCCACATAGCTTGTTTTAGGATGATTGTAGATCTCATCCGGAGTCCCGATCTGTTCAAAGGTTCCTTTGTTCATCACCGCAATGCGGTCGGACATATTGATCGCCTCTTCCTGGTCATGGGTAATGTATATGAAAGTAAGGCCCAGTTTTTTCTGCAGCCGCTTCAGTTCTATCTGCATGGCCCTGCGCAGCTGCAGATCCAGCGCTCCTAAAGGTTCATCCAGCAAAAGTACCTTAGGATTATTTACAAGAGCTCTTGCAATAGCCACTCTCTGGCGCTGACCTCCGGAAAGCTCTGACGGTTTTCTTTTTTCATAGCCCGGCAGCTGTACCAGTTCCAGCATTTTCGTCACTCTGGTTTTTATCTCCTTTTTGGGAAGCTTCTTTAATTTCAGTCCATAGCCGATATTATCCGCCACATTCATATGAGGAAAGAGTGCGTAGTTCTGAAAAACCGTATTTACATCCCGCTTATCCGGAGCCAGCTGCGTTACGTCTGTACCCTCTAAGAACACCTGACCCGCGTCCGGCTGCTCCAGTCCGGCAATGATCCGCAAGGTCGTAGTCTTGCCGCATCCGGAGGCACCTAATAAAGTAATAAACTCTCCTTTTTCGATAGCAAGGCTAATCCCCTGAAGGACTTCTGTTTCCCCGGAAAAGCTCTTTTTTATATTTTTAAGTTCTAAACAAATCTCTGCCATTTTCCGCTCCTAATCATATATGAAATTGTTCTTTAATATATTCCACGTAACTGTCCCGGCTAAATACCGGATGATATGAATCAATGATCTTTTTCGCCTCTTTTCCCTGCTCTTTTAAAAGTTTATATACGCTCAACGCCAGCATTTTTGCAGGAAGGATGTAAGCTGTGTCTTCGTCTGTGACCTTAAAGTCTGCTCCATGGAGCGACCCTTCGGTTCCTGCGAAGGTAAAATTAAGCACTGGGAACAGATGGGTCAGATCCCCCACATCTGTGCAGGCATCGTTGAAATCTTCTTCTACGGCACATCTTGCGGGAACTTTTAGATCCCGGGCCGCTTCTATAAGGGCGGTATCTGCCGGGCGAAAGCGAACCGGCATATATCCCTGAAGAATCTCACGCCGGATTTTTCCGCCAAAAGCATAAGCTGCACCGTCATAAGCTCTGTCAATCATTTTCCGTACAGCCTGTATCCGTTCCAAATCCGCTGCCCTCACCTTAGTCTCCACAACAGCCTCTTCCGGAACACTGTTGATCACTTCTCCGGCTTTTCGGATTACATTGTGAAGACGGACATGATCCTTTTCCCGAAAGGTTTCCCGCATCAGCCCCATCATTTGAATGGCGCTGGTGGCGATGCTCAATGCATTCACTCCATCCCAGGGGTTTATGGCGGCATGGGCCGCTTTTCCCTGAATATTCACTACTTCCGCGGTAAAACCATTGCTTGCCGCATTTCCCAAATATAATTTTTCTTTACAAGGGATCATGTGCACATGGGTAGTCATGATAATATCTGTGTGATCCAATTCTCCTGTTCGGATCAATTCACTCTTGCCGGAAGCTGGGAATCCTATCTGTAATTCCTTTATCCGCCTGCGTTTTTCTGCATTGACATATTCCTCCGCCGGCACCGCAAAAAAGGTGACGCCTCCGTCAAGAGAGGCGCGCACCTCTTTTTCACAAAGCGCCATGGCCGCTCCCGCCATAGCCGCCAGCTGTGCGTGATGCCCGCACGCATGGGCTGCTCCTGTTTTCGGATCAGCCAAAGGGTGCGACCAACAGACAATTCCGTCCATCTCCCCTATGATTGTCACATTGGGGCCTTCTTTTCCTTTTATATCGCCCCGCACTCCTGTCCGTGCGAGACTGGTCCTTACCTTTAAATCCAGATCCCGGAATATTTTTTCCACACAGCCGGCCGTTCTTTTTTCCTCAAACCCAAGTTCCGGATGCTGTTCAATATCTTTGGCAAAGGAAAGGATGACATCTCTTTTACTGTCTATCGTTTCTATGATTTTTTTCTCAATATGATCCATTTTAACTCCACCTTCTTTTTCAGAAACTGCCTCCTCCTCTGGGCATATATTTTTATCTTAACATATAATGCTGATTTTGCAAGCATTTAAAGGTTATTTTGGATAATTTTGGTACAAATTAATCTTTTCAATTATGTAAAAAAATCAATTTTTATACAAAAAAACGCTTGCTTTTTTTTTAGAATACGCTATAATAATCTTTGTGTCAAACACAAGCTGAAATAGCTCAGTCGGTAGAGCACTTCACTCGTAATGAAGGGGTCGTGAGTTCGAGTCTCATTTTCAGCTTTGCAGTAGAAGGCCGGAAACCTTGGAAAATCAAGAGGTTCCGGCCTTTTAATTTATATTTTCTTGTCTTATGGTTTTTGACAAAAAGGCTTGAAAATGTTTAAAAAAGGCTGAAAATCGTTACAACGAGTGGTCAAAAAAGTGGTCAAAAAAATTGCCCTCAAGCCCGCATAAACACTGGGGTTTCGGGGACTTTGAATATTCAAAATGTGGTCAGCTCCCGAAGATATATAAATTGTGAATCTCTGGACATAATAGTCTGCCTTTGCACACATGATCCATTGGTTTTACTTCCAAATTATAATTCCGTCCGGCCGGACATGCCGTGAGAAATGGAGGAAAATATGAAGGAACTTAGAAAAGAAATGATCCAAGCGCTATACGATAACTGGACCGATGGAATTTTCCCCGGAACAAAGACAGATGTACCGGAAGTTAGGGAAGCTATAAACGGAATCACCGCCCGCTGTAAAGCCACCGGTACGGATGCCCTCTACATCGAAAGCACAATAAACGCCGCCATGTGCGCGCGTGAAGAGGCAGCGTTTACCGCTGGATTCTATTTATGTTTAGAACTGCTAAACGGAAACATATTTAAAAAATAACCTGCATAGGGCGCTCCTGAATCGGAGCGCCTTTTCTTCTATATTTATTTCAGATATCGGAATGTCCCTTCCTGGATATACTCTGTCACGAATCCTTCTGTTGGGTGTGCTAGTTTAACCAGGTACCAGGTGTTTCCGGCGCTGTCTTTCGCGCTGCCTTTCATAAGGTCTGCAAGAGATCCTTTCTTGATCTGTGGGAACAGTGAAGCCTGTCCATAACTGGTCCCGGCTCCCAGGTAGCACTTTGTGGTCTTGTTAATGCGCACCGCGCATACCGGAGTATCCGGGTCGATGCAGCTCTCTGCCTGAGTGGTCCCGGAATTTGGCTGAGTGTTTCCGCTGCTGCCGGATCCTGTTCCACCTTTCGTGTACCGCAGCACACAGTCCCACGGATAATTCCGGTAAGTACGGATCAGGAATTCCTTTCCGGTCTGGTCTCCGGGGCTTCCGCCGGTAGCTGTCCCCTTTTCATTTATGGACGCCTCCACTTCTTTTCCATTTCCGCAGTACATTGCCACGTGGTGGGCGTGATTAAGGAGTACGTCCCCTCTCACTAGTCCACTTCCGTTAGACAGTTTTACACTGCTGGTCACATCCTTGAATCCAAGCTGCGTAAATACGCTATATATATTTCCTGTGTAAGTGGCCCCTTTGGTTTTCACCGGCACCCCGGCCAGTTCCCAGGCTGTGATTACCGCCGAAGAGCAATCGTAATCACCTTTTTCTCCCCATCTGTAGATCTGATCATAGCCGTGGCTACTGTCATTGGCCCAGTTTTCCATCTGTTTTGTTGCTTTTTCTATTACACCCATGTCAACCTCTCCTTCCGGAAAATATTTCTTAAGACTGTTATATACAAACTTCTGTCTTGCCTTGTAAGCACCCACCTGGTTTCCCGTATCCGTCTGGCAGGCAGCATAAAGATTATCCAGCGTATACGGCAGGTCTGTTTTCTTTAAAATGCGTTTTACTGCCGATAGGCCGCCCTGGTGCCTCAAGTTAGCACACATGGCCTGCGTAGCCGGATCTGTAACGCCCAGTTTTGCAGCCTCCTGGACATACTCTGCCATTTGTTCATCCAGAAGAGTATCCTGGCACTTTATGCCTGTCGTAGTGCTTATAAGCTTTACAATACCCTGTGCTTTAGCGCTGCCTTCTGCAATGTTATAACAGCTCCAGTCCGCAGACCGGGCATCTTCCCAGATGCCTGCCGTGTCCAGTTTCTCCCAGATGGTAGGATTGGCCTTATGTATCCGCTCCAGGAGTGTTTTTGCTTCCGGTCCATACCATTGGCCGGCGCCGATTGTAATGGCATGTTCTGTGGAACTATTGGTATACGCTTCTGTAAAGCAACTATAGTTCTGGCATCCATACACCTGACCGCCAGTTTCTACGGCATAGATTATTTTCCGCAAAACGGTTTTCTGTTCTTCTGTCATGGCTTTTCCTCCATGTAAAAAGGAGGGTCTGCACCCTCCGAAA
>DWYZ01000236.1 GCA_019118425.1 Candidatus Blautia faecavium
TAGAAAAGGGGAATTCCGGTCACGTTCGTGCTAGAAACCTGTTTGTAGAAGCAATGTGAAGTTTATTTTAAACTCCTAAATCTGCCGTTACAGTAAATACGTCAGATTGATAAAAATGGTACAAAGACATACCAACATCTTTGTACCATTTTTTATTCCCGCTGCGGGGCTTTTGACTTGAAACTTTTATGCCGCCTGCATTTCCAGCCCTTTTATTTTCTTCATCTCCCGCAGGATCATCACAACAGTCACTACAAATGCAGCCCCATCCGCCACAGGACCCGCATACAGGATACCGTCCAGTCCCATAAAGACCGGCAGAATCAGTACAAGTGGGATCAAAAAGATCACCTGCCTGGTCATAGACAGGAGAAGACCTTTCACCGGTTTCCCGATAGCTGAGAAGAAATTTGAGGACAGCAGCTGCACGCCGTTTACAATGACCATAAACAGGAAAATCCTCATAAAACGTATGGAAAATTCAAAATATGCCGCATCTCCCGTGCCAAACAAGGAAATGATCTGTCTCGGGAAAAACTGAAACAGAATAAATCCAATGGCGGAGATCACAAGGTTACAGGTAATAGCCAGTTTATAGATATTCCGGACTCTGCTGTACTTGCGGGCACCGTAATTAAAACCAATGATTGGCTGGGAGCCCTGGGATATACCAATGATCACAGCCAGCAGGATGGCATTTGTCTTCATAACAATGCCGCAGGCAGCCAGAGGAATCTCCTGTCCATAAGCCGAGGACGCCCCATAATAAGTAAGGGAATTGTTCAGAACAATCTGCACAAAGGTAATGGCCACCTGGTTCAGGCTGTTGCTCATGCCAAGGGAAGCGGTCTGGAGGCTCTCTTTGATATTTAGATAAATGTCCTCCCGTTTCAGCTTGATCTGCTTAAATTTCCGCACATACAGAATGGCAAACAGGAAGGAAAAAAACTGCCCGATAATAGTAGCCCAGGCGGCTCCGGCCACGCCCCAGTGACAAATAAAGATAAACGCCGGATCTAATATAGTATTTATAATTGCTCCAATGAGCATACATACCATAGAGTACCGGGGACTTCCGTCTGCTCTGGCGAAATTGCTCATTCCGTTTGTAATGATCAGAAACGGCATTCCCAGCGCGATAATGCGGGAATAGGTTTCCGCATAGGGCATAATCTCAGAAGTAGCTCCAAAAGCCGAGAGAAGCGGTCTCATAAAAATCTCTACCAAAACTGCGTATATTACCCCAAAAACGATCATCATCATAATTCCGTTTCCGATTACCCGGGCTGCCTTATCCTTCTCTCCGGCTCCCAGATAAAGAGAAAAACGGGAGGCGCTTCCGATACCGATCAAAAGGGCGATAGCCAGGCAGATCGTAGACAGAGGATAAGATACATTGGTAGCCGCATTTCCCAGATAGCCGACCCCCTGGCCGATAAAAACCTGATCCACGATATTATAAAGCGAGCTGACCAGCATGGCGATGATGCTGGGAATCGCGAAGCCTCTCAGCAGCGCCGGGATGCTTTTATACCCAAGGGGATTTTCCATAGACTGACTTTGTTCTGTTTGTTTCATAAAACCACTTCTCCTCTTCCCTTTTTCTTTCGCGTTCTGCGAAATATATTATGTAAAATTTGCACTGCAGAATCTATATTGCTTTATGCTTTTTATTCTATTTTATTGTAAAGCATTTTTCTTTTTTCTTCAACAATGTACATTCAAGTATTTTTCGCTCCTATTTCAGCGATTATTTTCTTATTGCCTACCCTATAAAAAAAGACTATACTTTTAAGAAAACAGCCGCAGATCACTTGCTTAATACGCGGCACACCTATTATATAAAAACCGCAAAGGAAAAACATCATGACAAAGACAGAAGCCTTTTCTATCCTAGGCCTTTCACCCACTGCCGGAAAAACAGAGATAAAAAAAAGATACCGTCAGCTTATGACCCAGGTACATCCTGACGTTCATGAATCCTTCAGAGAAGCGTATCCATATACCGCCCAGGAGATCAATACGGCATACGCCCTGCTGGAAAAAGAAACCCCTGTTTTCCAGAATGCCGATGCTTCCGGTTATCATAAAACCGCCCATTCCTTCTGCTCCATAGACTTATGGGTCAAGCTCATCCCCAAAGGGCTCAAAGAAATGCCCGAAAATCTAAATCTACAGATACAGCAGCTATTAGCTTCTATAAAAACATGATGCCCTTAAGATCCGATCCGGCATGAAATTTACAAGGGGCATCATGAGCCGTATCGTTCATGATGCCCCTTATTGAGGCTGCCTGTTTCAGACAGCTACTGATAAAAAAGGCGCCGGGACAGGAACCTGTTTCATTCAGCTATGTAATAAATCTGCGGTATCATATGGTAAGCTTCGCTGCGGTATTTTCCCCGCATCGTGTACACATAAATCTCACTTTTTTCCAAAGGCCGCTCTAATCCCCGCAGGGTCTTGACTGTATCCTTAGAAAAATACAGTTTTTTCAGGACCTTATTTTTATTGCGGATAACGATGGTGTCGCCTTTTTTCGCATAGATAACATACTGGCCTTTTGAGGATATGCCCATCTTTCTCTTTGGTATCTTAGGGGTACTCTTTTCGGGAAGCATTGTTTTGATGTCCTTTACTTTGATCCTTTTCACATTGCTGGTTCCCTCTGAGGATCTCAAGAAAATTTTAAGTATCGTTCCTGGACTCTGTTTCTTAATCCTTATATTTTCGTACCCTTCGGTACACTTCTTTTTAAATAAGACTTTACCGTCCTCATCCGTCACATATAAAGCAGATCCCTCCCAGGGCGGATTGATCACTGCGCCGCGATTATAAAAAATCACGTTGAATTTGGTAGTATCTGAAGTGATCGTCCTGTCCAACTGGAAATTATACCGGTATTCCGGCGCGCCTAAACAGGGAAGACAATAAAGCAAAAGCAGCAGACATCCTGCAAGCAGGGCTGCAAACACATTCTTTTTTTTCATACGCTACCTCTTTTCTCCGTCTATAAAACGGCTTCGGCTTATCTTATGCTTCCTGTCCCTTTGCCATTTCCCCGAAATAATAAAAGCCTTTGCACTCTTTTAAATAAACTGGTACGAACCTTCCGATCATCTCTTTATCCGCCGGGAAGTGTACCAGAAGGTTATGTTCTGTCCTTCCTGTAAAGATTCCCGGTTCCTTGCTCTCCTCTTCCACCAGGACTTCCTTAACTGTGCCGGTAAAGCGGGAGGAAATCTCTCTTCCCTTTTCCTGAACCAAAGCAAGGAGACGGTCAAAGCGGTCTTTTACCACATCCTCAGGTACCTGGTCAGGCATACTGGCAGCCGGAGTGCCGGTGCGCTTGGAATAAATAAAGGTAAAAGCCGTATCGTAATCTGCCTTTCTCACCACATCCAGCGTCTCCTGGAAATCCTCTTCCGTCTCGCCCGGAAAACCTACAATGATATCTGTAGTAAGGGAAATATCCGGCACAGCGGCGCGGATCTTTCTTACCAGCTCCAGATATTTTTCCTTGTCATAACGCCGGTTCATTTCCTTTAAGATCCGGCTGCTTCCGGACTGTAAAGGCAGATGGAGGTGATGGCAGATCTTTTTGCTTTTTCCCATAACCTCTATCAGCTCGTCAGACAGATCCTTGGGGTGGGAAGTCATGAAACGGATCCGCTTTAAGCCCTCGATCTCCTCAATGCGCTCCAGAAGCTGGGCAAAAGTAATGGGGTGAGCCAAGGTCTTTCCATAAGAATTTACATTCTGTCCCAAAAGCATGATCTCCACTACCCCGTCTGAGACAAGGCCGCGGATCTCTTCAAGGATGGCCTCCGGCTCCCGGCTCTTTTCTCTTCCCCGCACATAGGGAACAATGCAGTAGCTGCAAAAATTGTTGCAGCCGAACATAACGTTTACTCCTGTCTTAAAGAAATATTTTCTGGAGGAAGGAAGGCCTTCCACGATCTCATCCGTATCTTTCCAGATGTCGATAATCTGCCCCCCTGAGGTTTCCATACGGTAAAACAGCTCCGGAAATTTATAAATATTATGGGTTCCGAAAACCAGATCCACAAAAGGGTATTCCTTACGGATCTTTTCCACCACATGGGGTTCCTGCATCATACAGCCAAAGATCACGATGCGCATATTAGGGTTTTTCTTTTTCAGGTTCTTCATCAGTCCCAGATGGCCGTAGATCTTTTGGTTCGCGTTTTCTCTCACGGTACAGGTGTTATAGATGATAATGTCCGCGTCCTCGCTGTCATGGCGGATGCACCCCATCTTTTCCATCCAGGCGGTGACAGAGTCCGACTGGAGCACATTCATCTGGCAGCCTGAGGTAAAAATATGAAAGGTAGGCATACTTCCTGTGATGCTTTTCTCCATGAGGAGGTCACGGCATTTTTCCATATATTCTAACTGCAAAAGCGTCTCTTTATCCTGATTCAAAATCGTTTCATCCTTTCCCAAAAATTGCCGGAAAAGAACATAATGAATTATTGGTCACCATGCGGCCAGTAATGATCATTCTTTCCCCAGCGTGTATATCACTCCATAAAAAGTCCTTAAGACTTTCCTATGGAAGAAAACAGCCGGCCGTATAAAAGCCAGCCGGCTGTCTTTCCTTTCTTATATGTCTACATCATACCTTGTTTTCTCTCAAGTGTCAAAGGATTTTTACTCTGAAATTTGCCTCCGGCCGTAAGACACCGCCCCCAGGGATCACATGATCCGAATTTAGAATATTGATCCTTACTTCCAGCCTTGATCTCCGGGAAAGAAAAGACCTGCCTTTGTTCTGGCCTCTTCCAATACCCGGATCGCCTTCTCCGTAAGGG
>DWYZ01000237.1 GCA_019118425.1 Candidatus Blautia faecavium
AAATGAGAACATACTGAAAATCGGCGGGGCGAAAAAAATGTCCTCCTATATGGGATACTATATCCTGGCTGCCCGGGCAAAAGCCGGGGATATTTCTGGCGCACTGGAAAGTATGAAGGATTACTGGGGCGGGATGATCTCCCTGGGAGCGACCACATTCTGGGAGGATTTCGATGTGGAATGGATGAATGGAGCAGCCCCCATCGACCGTCTGCCAAGGGAAGGCGAGACAGATATTCACGGGACGAAAGGAAGCTATTGTTATAAAGGTTTTCGCCACAGCCTGTGCCATGGATGGGCCAGCGGCCCTGTAAGCTGGCTGTCACGGTATATATTAGGAGTGGAAATCCTAAAGCCTGGCTGCAAAAAGCTTAAGATCCGGCCGGAGCTGGGAACCCTTGAGTGGGCAGAGGGAGTATTTCCTACGCCTTTGGGCGATGTCGCTGTTAAAGTATGGAAAAAAGATGACGGGGAAACGGCCTGGGAGGTTAACGCTCCCAAGGAAATCGAGATCATAAATGGATAAAAGGATAAATCGACGGGCTTTATGGAAAAAGGAAGCTTATACAGGAAAAGGATAAAGGAGAAAAAGATGATCGCAAAGGCAAATGTACATTTAGGATTCAACTGTAAAAATTTAGAAGAATCAATCAGATTTTACGAAGAAATTTTAGGATGCAAGGAAGCCTTTACCATTTACTATGGAGATCTGATCCCGGAGGATCCCAAGCGCCTTAAGACCATTCCGAAAGATCAGCTGGAAAAATGGGAAAGCCTGAAAGAGGTAAAATGGATCGTGTATCTGGAATGGATGGACGGGTATTTTATCGAATTATTCAATGAGGTGACGGCGCATGTGGAAAACAAGCCGGATCCCGTAAATAATTATGGATATACGCACTTTGCGTTTGTGGTGGATGACATGGAGGAATTTTGCCGTATGCTGAAAGAAAAAGGAGGGGAAAAATATATTGATCTGGAGCCCCAGCCAAGCCTGGATGGGAATATCAATATGTGGATCCACGATCCGGATGGGAATCGGATGGAGGTACAGCAGTATACGGAAATATCTGCCCAGAAGACGGGAAAGTTGAGGGGGTAAAAGATGATCATTGAAAAAATAAAGCTTTATGAAGACAGGGACGATGTGATTTTAACCGCATATATTATTGAAGAAAAAGGAGAGCTGCATGGGATTGCTCCCAGGCCGGCGGTGCTGATCTGCCCCGGCGGAGGATATCTTAACTGTTCGGATAGAGAAGCGGAGCCGATCGCGTTAAAATTCGCGGCAATGGGGTATCATGCCTTCGTGCTGCGCTATTCTGTATATGGAGAGGGAGCTAAGGAAATTTATCGTAATCCTGATGTGACACTTCCCGTGAGAGAAGAATGTCTGTATCCTACCCAGATTTTGGAAACAGGTCAGGCTATGCTCATCATAAGAGAACATGCTGCGCAGTGGGAGGTAGATACGGACAGGATTGCCGTGTGCGGTTTTTCCGCAGGTGCGCACAATGCCGCTTTATACAGCGCAGTCTGGCATACGGATCTGCTGTCAGGACACTTTAAAACAAAAAAGGAGTTTTTTAGACCGGCCGCTGTGATCTTATGTTATATGGTAAGTGATTATGTAGATTTTGAAAAATTAATGGAAAATATGGCGATTTCTAAAACGGATAAGGCAATGATGAAAGCCTGCTTTATTGCCCTGACCGGTGAAGAAAATCCTGATCTCCAAAAGCGGGAGGCCATAAGTCCAGACCGGCTGGTGACGAAATATATGCCGCCTGCCTATATATGGGCCACTTCTGCGGACAATGTGGCTCCGGTGCAGCACAGCCTGCGCATGGCAGAGGCTCTGGCAGCGCAGAAGGTTCCTTTTGAACTCCATATTTTTGAGGAGGGACAGCATGGACTAAGCGCTGCGGACCAGACCTCTGCTGTAGTAAAGGAACATATGAACACAGATGCTGCCAGATGGGTGGAGCTTGCAGACGCATGGCTTAAAAAGCGGTTTGCGCTGACACTGCTTTCCTGCGTGACAGAAGAGGATTATCTGAAACAGATAGGAGTATTATAAAAAAAGTTCCCCGGGGTCAATACCTTCGGGGAACTTCTTCTGTGTTTGGAAAAAGATCTTCTACATTATATGTCTTTAAATCCTTTCCCCAGATGGCCATGGTGTATTCCAGATTTTTTTCCTGATATTCCATGTACAGCATTTCTTTCGGCGGCCACTTTACGATCATATCGAAACGCTCCTTTGCGGTCATCTCCTTGGGAGAAAAATAAATATATTTATGGCCGGTTTTATTTTTCTTGCGGTTGAAAACATTCTCGCCGATCAGTCCCAGCTCTTTAATTTCAGTCCAGGGCACCTCCTTTTTCCCAAGACCGAAAAAGGAGCGGGTGACCGACTTTGGGGTAATGGTAACAGTTGAGGCGTTTCGGAAAAAAAGCCAGGCAAATACAGCGGCGATGACAAGAAATACAGGGCCTTCCGGATACATGCTGTTTACCAGGTAATAAATACCGAATCCGCCCATAAAGATGACAATAAATCCGGAAAAAATAGTTTTTGTTTTGTTTACGATGACTTTCATTTGAATCCTCCT
>DWYZ01000238.1 GCA_019118425.1 Candidatus Blautia faecavium
CCACACTTCCTAAAATATGCAGCAAGGTAGATTTTCCTGAACCTGACGGACCAATGATCGCTGTAAATTCCCCCTTACTGACTGTCAGATTTATTCCGTCTAACGCTGTTACCTGATTCTTGCCGGAGCCATATACTTTCCGGAGACCTTCACATCTTAAAATATCCATTTTTCCTCCTCCCAACGCACTTACTGCACCATCCAGGCAAATTAATAAATTTTCGTCCAAACTTTTTCTTCGGTATTCTCATTATTCTTAAAGCTCTTAACATTATTTTTGTATTTCTTATATTTCATTTTATCAAAGAAAAATTACATCTCAGTGACTATAGAACCGAATTTCAAAACATGCGCCTCCTTTTGGCATATTCTTCGCCCGTATCGTACCGTTCTGCTGTTCAATAATTTCTTTTGCCAAAGCCAGTCCGATTCCAATTCCTCCTTCACCTGCATTCTTTCCCCGGTAAAACCGTTCAAAAAGATGTGGGATATCTTCCTTAGCAAATCCTTCGCCTTCATCCCATATGCATATTTCTGTATAAATAGGATTCTGCTTATAAGAGCAATAAACGGTTCCCCCTTCATTATGTTCTATACAGTTTTTCATTACATTTATAATTGCTTCTATCGTCCAGTCAAGATCAGCCATAATAGCCATCTCTCCCTGTTCCAAAATGACAATAGAGGTTCCGGATCGGCAGGCCAATTCCTGCAGATTTTCTGCCCCAAGAGAAATCACAGTAAAAACATCAATTTTCTCTTTTTGAAACACTAGGCTTCCCGCATCAAGCCTGGCTAAAACAAGGAGTCCTTCTTCTAAATGGCTAAGCCTTAAAATCTGTTTCTGTATCCGCTCTGTATATTCTTTTACACCTGTATTTTTCATAGTCTGCACGCACAAAGAAATAGCCGTAATAGGTGTTTTTATCTGATGAGCAATATTTGACAGATTCTTTGCAAAACTATTTTTTATTTGAACCGCTTCTTCCTTTGTCTGATAAAGAAACGTCACTGTCTTATAAATTTCATCCTCCAATTTAGAGAACCTATCTTCCCTATGTACAGAAAGTATCTCCGGTTTTCCTGTATTCACTTGTTCCAGATAATCTGCTAAATCCTGAATTCTTTTTGTCTCTTCTTTATTTCTATAATAAAAAGTAAAAACAAAAAGTAAAATTCCAATTAAAACTCCTCCAAAAACAAAAAAAGTTATCTCTCTATATAAAGGATCTATAAAATCTGCTGTCTCATATCCTAGTGCAGCTAAGATTTCCTCTCCTTCTTTTCCATTTTCCTCTATATACTCTTTTAATACGGCAGAAACTGTTCCTATCATCTCAGGCGCCTGATTTAAAATTTCACTGCATATATGATTCAACAAATGGAACTGCATTCTTCCACAATAATAAAAAGCCGCCAGAACTGCCAGCGATGATGCAAGTAAACTGACAGCCAGAACAAATCCCGCTGTAATAAAAATATTTTTCCTTTCACTCATATGACATCCTCCATACGATATCCTACACTCCTTACTGTTTTTAGGAAAGATGGCTGACGAAGCTTATCCCTAAGCCTTTTCATCGTAACGGTCAAAGTATTATTATTTACATAATTTCCCTTTACATCCCATATCTGTTCTAAAATTTTTTCTCTAGTAACTGTCCTGTCTTTGTTCTCCATCAAATACAAAAGCAGTTCAAATTCCACTGCACTTACTTCAATGTTTTGCCCATTATAAAAAACTGTTCTTTTTTCCCTGTCAATAAGGATCCCGCTACAGGAAAGATACTGCTCTCTCACCTTGTTTGATCTGCGGAGCAATGCCTGCACCCTTAAATATAAAACTTCTAAAGAAAATGGTTTTACCACATAGTCATCCGCCCCATCTTCAAAACCATTTACAATATCCCTACAGTCTCCCCTCACAGTAATAAAAATAACCGGCAGCTCCTTCCAGTTTTTTCGGATCCACCGGCATAATTCATCTCCCCTTCCATCCGGCATATTCCAATCCAGTAGAACCATTGCCGGCATCTTCACCTTTAAAGCCTCTCTTACCGCATCTATCCTTGAAAAAATCGTTACATTGATTTTCTTTTCCCTAAAATACTCTTTTACTATCCCAGCAATATTCTGATCATCCTCAACATAGTATAATTCTACCATCCAGTCATCCTACTTTCTTATCCTGTCTTTTTTATTTTATTATATCTAAAAAAGATTACATTTTCGTGACTTGTCTTTTCTTTCTGAATTTCTGATCAGAATCCCCTTAAAATTTCTTTTTAATTCAATTTAAAAATTTCTTTCTCTTTTTTCTTATTTCATTTTTAATTTTTTTATTTAAAGTTTTTTCCCATAAAAAAATAAGAGAGGACTTTCGGAATACCGCTCACCTATAAATAGATGAGACGGTTTGCAAAAGCAAGAACTGCCTCTGCTCAATTCCAAAATGATCCTCTCTTTAAATCTTACAGATATTTCTTTAAATCTTCCACTTTATCCAGTTTTTCCCACGGCAGATCCACATCTGTACGTCCAAAATGTCCATAGGCTGCTGTCTGTCTGTAGATTGGTCTGCGCAGATCCAGCATTTTAATGATTCCTGCCGGACGAAGATCAAAGTTTTCACGGATGATCTCCACAAGCTTAATATCAGAAAGCTTACCTGTACCAAAGGTATCTACATTAATAGAAGTAGGCTTCGCTACGCCGATAGCGTATGAAAGCTGAATCTCACATTTATCCGCCAGGCCTGCAGCTACAATATTCTTCGCCACGTAACGTGCCGCATAAGCTGCGGAGCGGTCAACCTTTGTGCAGTCCTTTCCGGAAAAAGCGCCGCCACCGTGACGTCCATATCCGCCATAGCTATCCACAATGATCTTACGTCCGGTAAGTCCGCTGTCCCCATGAGGTCCGCCGATCACAAAACGACCGGTAGGATTGATAAAATATTTCGTATCTTCATCCACCATATCAGCCGGAATGACCGCATCCAGAACATATTTCTTAATATCCTTATGTATCTGTTCCTGGCTTACATCAGGATCATGCTGTGTAGAGCATACCACTGCATCGATACGGATGGGCTTACCCTCCTCATTATACTCTACTGTTACCTGTGTCTTTCCGTCTGGTCTTAAATATTTTAAAGTTCCGTCTTTACGTACCTTGGTAAGCTGACGCGCCAGCTTGTGGGCCATATTAATGGCATAAGGCATATATTCTTCTGTCTCATTAGACGCGAATCCAAACTGAATTCCCTGATCTCCCGCACCGATCGCGTTAATCTCATCCTCTCCCATCTTTGCTTCCAACGCTTTATCCACGCCCATAGCAATATCACTGGACTGCTCATCAATAGCAGTGATCACACCGCAGGTATCCGCGTCAAATCCATACTTTGCCCTGGTGTAGCCAATCTCTCTTATGGTATCTCTCACGATTTTCTGAATATCTACATAGGCTTTTGTAGTGATCTCACCCATAACAAGAACGAGGCCTGTCGTCGTAGCCGTTTCACAAGCTACACGGCTCATAGGATCCTGCTCAATAAGTGCGTCAAGAATAGCGTCAGAGATGGCGTCACACATTTTATCCGGATGCCCTTCTGTTACGGATTCTGAGGTAAATAAAATTTTCTCCATTTTTTTCTCCTTTTCATAGTAAAATACATAATCAGTAAAATAAAAACAGCCCGAAATAATCGGACTGTTTAGAACTTTTATAAACATTCCTCTTATTGTTCGATTACTCGCTCAGGTTGGCACCTTCCTATAAAAGGGGTTGCCGTGGCTTCACAGATCCTTTGTACCTCCACCACTCTGAATAAAAGGCTATTCTTATTTAATTACTGTAGAATATACAATATACCTGATTCTATCTTATGTCAAGTATTTATTTCTATTCTTTTTTGATAATATTTGTTACTTTTTCCGCTCTTTTAAAAAAGAGCTGGTATTTATGATTCAGCCTACACGCAAACGGAACTTCTGTATTTCCTTTTCACAGGAAACCTTCTCTATTTCCGCGCCAAGGCTTCTTAATTTCTCTTCGAAATTTTCATATCCACGCTGAATATAAACAATATCATCCACTATGGTAATTCCCTCTGCTGCAAGTCCGGCAATTACCAATGCAGCGCCGGCCCGCAGATCCGGAGCTGAGACTCTGGCTCCTGTAAGCTTAGGCACCCCGTCAATAATGGCGGAATTTCCTTCCACTTTTATATTCGCTCCCATTCTTGCCAGCTCGTCCGCATATTTGAATCTGTTTTCAAAAATACTTTCCGTCACAATACTTGTACCCTCTGCCAAAGCAAGGGTAACCGCTATCTGCGGCTGCATATCTGTAGGATATCCCGGATAAGGAAGTGTCTTTACATGGGTGCGATGCAGCCTTCTTGTAGCTCTCACGCGAACTGCATCATCAAATTCCTCTACTTCACAGCCAATCTCCTCAAGCTTTGCTGTAGTAGCCTCTAAATGCTTGGGGATCACATTTTTTACTGTCACATCTCCGCCTGTAGCTGCCGCCGCAAACATAAACGTACCCGCTTCTATCTGGTCAGGGATGATAGAATACTCTGTCTTATGAAGTTTCTCCACACCTTTGATACGGATCACATCCGTACCGGCGCCTTTAATATTGGCTCCCATGCTGTTTAAAAAGTTTGCAACATCTACTACATGAGGTTCTCTGGCCGCATTTTCTATAGTGGTACGGCCTGGAGCCAGCGAAGCAGCCATCATGATATTGATCGTAGCCCCCACGGACACTACATCCAAGAAAATATGGCTTCCCCGCAAACAGTCCGCCTTGGCAACGATAGCTCCATGATAAATATCCACAGAAGCTCCTAACGCCCGAAATCCCTTTAAATGCTGGTCAATAGGACGGCTTCCTATATTGCAGCCTCCAGGAAGGGGAACTTCTGCATGTTTATATTTTCCAAGCAAAGCTCCAAGAAGATAATAGGACGCGCGGATTTTTTTAATAAATTCATAATCAACGCTTACATCCTGAATGGTAGAACCATTGATTTTTACTGTAGACTTATTTACTCTGTCCACTTGTGCACCGATTCCGGCTATTGCTTCCAGAAGTACATTGATGTCTCTTACGTCAGGCAGGTTTTCAATCAATATTGTTTCATCCGTCATTATGGCTGCCGCTAAAATAGCCAGTGCCGCGTTTTTCGCACCGCCGATTTCCACTTCGCCAACAAGCGGATTTCCACCTTTTATAACATATTGTTCCATAAAACACCTCTATGATTATTTTTACTCCACAAGCGGAAGCAAATATCAGAAAGACAACTCAATGCCATAATTTCTTTACTGACACATTTACTGCGTCATACAGATAAATTTGAAATGATATATCCAAACTTACAGCTTACTAAACAAATGTACAATATCGTATTATAGCACATAATTTTCATTTGTAAACAAAATTTATGGACATCTCCCCGTTATTCCCGACCATGCAGCCGCTTTCACTCTGACAACAGTTACTTTTTTACCCCTTTAGTGTTTCCAAAACTGCCTGCAGACTTGCTTCCAAATCCTTCCCTTCTTCATTTACAACAATGTCTGCATATTTCTCATATAATGGAATTCTCTCTTCATATAGCTCCCTTAAAGTTTGTCCTTCTTTTAATAAAACGCCCCGTCCCTTCAAATTACCGAGCCTTTTGGACAATTCTTTTAAGGATGCTTTTAGATAAACTACCTTTCCAATAGATTTCAGATGCTCCATTGCCTCCTGGCAATATACTACGCTTCCTCCTGTTGCAATGACCGTGTTTTCCGCCTCAATGGAAGCATTCACACGATTTTCCACTTCCATAAACCCCTCTGGTCCGGACTCCTCAATAATCTGATACAAAAATTTTTTTTCCTGCTTCTGGATCAATAGATCTGCATCTAAAAACTGATAGCCCAAAACTTTAGCAAGTACGACTCCCAGCGTACTTTTCCCAACGCCAGGCATACCTA
>DWYZ01000239.1 GCA_019118425.1 Candidatus Blautia faecavium
CTTTCCACTCGTCTGTATCTTCGGGTGAGATGGGCTTCCGTCTGTTCAAAGGGAAGCATATTTTCTTCGGTGTAGTATTTCAGCGTGCTGTATCTGGTTCCGGTGAGACGGACCAGTTCTCCGATGGTGACGTATTCGGAGTTTTCGATTGCTTCCATGGTTCTTTGTCTTGACATATTGTTTCCTCGTCCTTTTTACAGTCCGGATACTATGTGAAGTAAGGTGAGCATAGTTTCCACCTGGTTCATCATATCTTTTATGGATTTTTCCAGGTCACTGTTTTTTATTTCCGTTAATCTTGCTTTTAATTCCTTCTGTTCGTGCTTGGAAAAGTAATGTTTTAAACGTCCGGCTTTATTTAAAAGGGCGGTAAGTGCGATTACGTCCTCTGTAAGAGGGCCTTTTTCCAAAAGTTCCGCACGGATTTTTTCCACTACTTGATTCAGTGTTTCTTTGGTAGGAACAAATCTCTCTTTTTTTCTGATGAGTCCGCCGGTTATAGAGACTACGGAGCCGTCTTTTTTAAGAGGAGCCATAACCGAAGCGATAAGGGTGCGGATTCTTCTATCTGTATAGGCGATGATATATTTATCAAAAACTTTCTGGAGCTTTACTGCCCGTTTGCGGTCAATGAGGCTGTATAAAGGCTTCAGATTGTTTAACTTTTCGGGCAATTTAGAGCGGACTGTAATTTTCTTGTCCACGATAGAGATACAGCCCTCTGTTTCCAGTTCCAATAAACCGCTGACTACAAGGCAGGCAGCCGCCTCCTGGTTATAGCTGGGGAGAACGCCTTTTTTATTTAAGGCGCAGATAAGATATTCCTGGGTAAGGGTCAGGTTTTTCATACTTAAAGCCTCCGTTTCTTTTGTATTTTTAGATAAATAGTAAAATTATAATTTACTTGCTACTTATTACTTACTACTTACGATATAAGGATACACGAGACGGGAGCAGGTGTCAAGTCTATACAAAAAAATACCGCTCAGAATCCTAAACATCTTCTAAGCGGTATTCTTTCTTATCGGAAAGCAGGAAACCTACCCCTGCTTCATTCTTTTGATCACCTTAAGTCTGGTAAATTCTTCTCTTTCCTTCTCCTCCAGCGCATTTTGTATATCCTTACTGAGCGTCTCGAATTTAGGAATCGTAATATTTTTAAGTGCATTGGCGCGCTTCTGGGTTTTCTTAATATTCGCCGCAAGACGGATCGCCGCATTTTCCACCATGGACAGGCGGATGGAAAGTTCTTTCACCTTCTCAAAAGCCGCTTTGGCTTCATCCAGCGACATCTTAGTGCTGTAATACGCATAAGTGGGAACATTGCTTGTCTTATCATATTCCACAAGGGGAATCTCTGTCCCCATTACGCTGCGCGTCTTAATACGGATAGAATTTTCAATAGGCACAGTGTAAGAAATCTGCTGCACGAAAGCAATCCCGATTTCCATATTTGCCTTCTGCAAAGCCGCGTAGGCAGCCCGGAAGGTCTGGTCGATCTGCGTCTGAATATCCTTTGCCTGGTCAATGAGCTCCATCATCTCGCGGATCAGAATATTCCGTTTTTTATCCATAAGCTCGTATCCCTGTCTGGAAAGAGCAAGAGAATTTTTTGCAAGTATGAGATTTCCCTTGGTGGGAAAGGTATTCGGATCCATGAAACCACCTCCTAGCGGACAGTTTCTTTATAATACTTATCCAGAATCTTTGTGTCAATACGGTCCAGTTCATCCTTAGGAAGAAGTCCAAGCAGCTCCCAGCCCTTGTCCAGGGTTTCTGTGATGCTCCGGTTTTCCGTTTCTGTCTGTCCTACGAATTCTGCCTCAAAAGCCTTGCCAAAGACCAGATACCGCTTATCCAGCGGAGAAAGCTCATCCTCGCCGATAACGGAAGCAAGGGCTCTGGCGTCACCCACCTTGGCGTAACAGGAGAAAAGCTGGTTTGCCACATCCTGATGATCCTCCCGGGTAAAGCCCTCTCCAATACCGTCCTTCATCAGACGGGAAAGAGATGGAAGCACATTGATAGGAGGATAAATCGCCTGTCCGTGAAGCTGGCGGTCCAGAACAATCTGTCCCTCGGTAATATATCCGGTCAGGTCAGGGATGGGGTGGGTAATATCATCGTTTGGCATGGTCAGGATAGGAATCTGGGTGACAGAACCGGTTCCGCCCCTTACAATTCCGGCGCGCTCGTACAAAGTAGCAAGCTCGCTGTACAGATAGCCGGGATACCCTTTTCGGGAAGGAATCTCTCCTTTAGAGGAGGAAACCTCACGCATTGCCTCGCAGAAGGAGGTGATGTCCGTCAGGATGACAAGGATATGCATCCCCTTTTCAAAGGCAAGATATTCTGCCGCAGTAAGGGCGATCTTCGGTGTGAGAAGACGCTCTACTACAGGGTCGTTTGCAAGGTTTAAAAACATAACTACATGGTCAGAAGCGCCGCTTTCCTCGAAGGTACGGCGGAAAAATTCAGCTACATCGTATTTTACGCCCATTGCGGCGAATACGATGGCAAAGTTTTCGTCAGAATCTCCGCCCAGGGAAGCCTGCTGTACGATCTGCGCCGCAAGCTTGTCGTGGGGAAGGCCGTTTCCTGAAAAGATGGGAAGCTTCTGTCCGCGGATTAAAGTGGTAAGACCGTCGATAGCGGAAATACCTGTGTTAATATAGTTACGGGGATATTCCCGGGTGACCGGGTTTAAGGGAAGTCCGTTAATATTCAGATGGACTTCCGGAGAAATATCCCCCAGATCGTCAATAGGTTCGCCGATCCCGTTAAAGGTCCTTCCAAGGATCTCTGGAGACAGACCGATCTCCATGGGATGTCCGGTAAGGCGGGTGTGGGTGTTTCCAAGAGACATGCCGTCAGTGCCCTCGAAAACCTGGATTACCGCCTTGTCTTCGTATATTTCTATGATACGGCCGATTTTCTTTGTCCCGTCATCCATGTGAAATTCTACGATTTCTTCAAAGGAGGCGTTTTTCACACCTTCCAGGACAACAAGAGGGCCGTTTATTTCGCTTAATCCTAAATATTCGATTGCCATATAAACTTCCTCCTTAGCCGTTTCGTTCCAGTACGTTGTTATAGAAATCATCAATGTCTTTTCTGTACTGTTCAAATCTGTCCAGTTCGTTATTTGGAACGTCGTATTTAATGGAGATAATACGCTCAAAGATATTATCTTCCCTCAGAACAGATATGGGCATTCCTCTGTTTACCAGAGCACGTGCTTTTTCATAAAGATACAGGATGATTTCCATCATGGCAAACTGTTTTGCCATGGGTACGCAGGTATCTTCCTCGTGGAAGGCGTTCTGCTGTAAAAAACCAAGGCGGATCACGCGGGCAATCTCCAGGGTCAGCTTCTGGTCATCCGGCAGCACATCGCTTCCGATCAGTTTTACGATCTCCATAAGGGAGCTTTCCTGATTCAGGATGGCCATGATCTGGTTCCTGTCAGATACAAATTTTGGTGAAACATTGCTGCGGTACCAGGGGGTTAAGTCCTCCAGATACTCGCTGTAGCTGGTCAGCCAGTGGATGGCCGGGAAGTGACGGGCATAGGCCAGGGACTTATCCAGACCCCAGAAGCACCGTACGAAACGTTTGGTATTTTGGGTGACTGGCTCGGAGAAATCACCGCCCTGAGGGGAAACCGCTCCGATAATGGTTACAGAGCCTTCTGTGCCATTTAAGTTCTGCATCATGCCGGCTCTCTCGTAAAAGGCGGAAAGCTTTGAGGCAAGATAAGCGGGGAAGCCCTCTTCCGCAGGCATTTCCTCCAAACGTCCGGACAGTTCGCGAAGGGCTTCTGCCCATCGGGAAGTAGAATCCGCCATAATGGCTACGTCATAGCCCATATCCCGGTAATATTCGGCCAGGGTAACGCCTGTGTAAATGGAAGCCTCACGGGCTGCCACAGGCATATTGGAAGTATTGGCGATCAATGCGGTACGGTCCATCATAAGGTTTCCGGATTTGGGGTCGATCAGTTTGCTGAAATCCTCCAGGACCTGTGTCATTTCGTTTCCGCGCTCGCCGCAGCCGATATAGATAATGATGTCCGCATCCGACCATTTTGCGATCTGGTGCTGTGTCATCGTCTTTCCAGTCCCGAATCCTCCCGGCACGGCGGCTGTTCCGCCTTTTGCTATAGGGAACAGGGTATCTAGGATACGCTGGCCGGTTATGAGGGGTACACTGGCCGGAAAACGCTTGTGCGTGGGCCGGGGAATACGGATGGGCCATTTCTGCGCCAGGGAAAGCTCCCGCACAGTGCCGTCCAAAAGACGCAGGGTAACGATAGGCTCCAGTATATTATAGGAACCGTCTTTTGCTGTATGGATGACTTTTGCGTCAGTGATATCCGGCGGGACCATAGATTTATGAAGGATGGACGGAGTTTCCTGGGTCTGCGCGATGATCGTTCCGGGACCTACGATATCTCCCTCTTTTACGGTGATGTGCACCTCCCATTTTTTCTCTGTATCAAGGGAATCCACGCTGACGCCTCGGGAAATATATTTTCCGGAACGTTTCGCGATTTCCTCCAGAGGCCGCTGGATGCCGTCGAAAATATTATGGATAATGCCCGGGCCAAGTAAAACAGAGATGGCGTCATCTGTACCGGTAACCGTCTCGCCTGGACGCAGTCCGGTAGTTTCTTCGAATACCTGGATGGTGGTCATGCCTTTTTTCAGGCCGATGACCTCACCCACCAGGTGTTCCTTTCCTACATAGACCATCTCAGAGATCTTAAAGCCGAAATCTCCTTTTAAGTAAATGACGGGACCGTTAATACCATAAATAATACCAGTTTTACTCATGCTTCAAACCTCCGTCAAATTTAAACTCCTTGCGCAGTGTCTCAAACTTTTCAAAAAAAGAGTTATCGATCAGTATGTTTTTGCTTGGGATCGTAGCCAGGATCCCTCCTGTAAAAGAATCTTCCGAGGGCAGGAGGGACATGCCTGTTCTGGCTTGGAGGGCTGGGATCTTATCCTTATCGTTTCGGGAAAGGTAGATAAAGATCTCATCCCCTTCAGCAAAATCCTTTGCCTCCTGGATCTTTTCGCAGAGGTAGTCCTCGTATTGGGGCGTCTTCATAAATGCGTCCAGCCGTTCGCTGATCTCTGCAAATAATTTATCTTTCAGCTCATTCTGGCGTTTTGTAAGGTTGCGCTTAAGGGTGAGCTGTTCCGCCGAGAGGGCCATATTGATCTCCCTGCGCACGTTTTCCGACTCAGACTTAATAGTAGATTCTGCTGTCTGGCGCTGGGATTTTTTATGGTCCTCTAAAATTTCTTTTAGTTTTTTCTTGTGCTCTTCGATTTCACGGGAGGCGCTTTCTTTTGCTTCTTCCACGGAAATCTCATAAAAATGCTGCAGCTTTTCCTCGATTGTCATAGTGTCACCTGCCTATAATTTTAGTCCGATCGCCTCGTTTACATAAGAGGTTATGAAGTCTGGCTTTCGGCCAGTGCCATGCCTGTCAGGGATTTCGATGATCAAAGGTGTTTTATGGTGAAGTCTGACTTCATCTATAATTTCGGGAAATTCTCTTCCGAATTTTTCGGTGAGAAGGATAATGCCGATCTCTTTGTTGGAAATGGCGTTCTCCAAAGCTTCCTTAAGCTCTTCCCGTTTATGCACCACAACGCCTTCTACGCCTGCCAGCCGCATCCCTGTATAGGTATCAATGTTGTCGCTGATCAAATACATCTGCATATTATAACTGTCCCAGGATCATGAAGGAAATGATCAGACCGTAAAGAGCGACACCTTCGGCAAGACCTACGAAGATCAGGGATTTACCAAGAACACTCTGATCCTCGCTGATAGCGCCAAGGGCTGCGCTTGCCGCGCTGGCAACGGCAATACCACCGCCGATACAGGAAAGGCCGGTTACCAGAGCGGCTGCGATATAGCCCATACCTGTGGCAAGGCCTGCGTCAGATCCGGAAGCTGCCTGTACGGAAGTCTGTCCTGTAAACATAACTGCTGCTGCAATAAGCATAGTGCCGAAGAAGAAAAACGCATTCAGACCAATGGCCGTTTTGTAGCGGCCCCGGCTTTTTTCACCGATGAGATAATATCCGAATGGTATGATGATACTTAAAATAAGTGCGACTGCTAATACGATTTGCGCTGCTAATGTCATAATAAATGACCTCCTCTTTTATAAATGTTTCGTATTTAATTATTTATTTAGAGCGGAAAGGCTCAAATTTTCTTCCGGTACCCTTATAAAAGCGGCTGAAAATCTCGTAATATTCCAGACGAAGGACCTGAATACCTACAATCAATCCCTCCATACCGCAGACAAAGAGATTGCCCAGGATGACCACAAGTATGTTAGGACTTCCGCTTTCTGCTCCGGCAAGCATCAGCACCACTTCCATCATGGCTGCGTGGCTGACTGCAAAAGCACCGATACGCACAAAGGAAAGGGTATTGGAAAAATAACTTAAAAGGACTTCGAACATTTCAAAAAAGCCCTGGACAAAGAACATTCCCTTTCCCTTCGGCATCACTTCCGATTTTTTCTTTACCAGATTGGTAAGAGGCTCCTTAAAGAAGATCACAAGGAGAGGCACCAGGAACATAACGCATAGAACGATGGCACCTGGAAGTTTTTTGCCGGATACGATAAGAGAGATGGAAATGACAGCGGAACCGTAGAAGACCAGACCCGCTACGGAATTGGTGTCAAACCAGGTTTTTTCTACATCTCCTGCCCGCCAGGAGTTAATGATATTAAAGATTATACATACCAGGATGATTCCCATACCAAAACCAATGGCGATGATAAATACCGTATTCAGTTTACCTACAAAAGGAACTGTCATCATAGCGTTCATAGGACGCAGCCACAGGGCAGGTATCACATCTTCGAAACCGAAAATACTGCCGAACAAAAAGCCGAAAATAGTGGAAAAAAATCCGGCGCAGCTAATGATTCCTGCAAGAGTGACGTTCTTAAATTTATAAAGCAGAAAACCGCCGATAAACAGCAGCAGCCCTTGTCCCACATCTCCGAACATAGCGCCGAAGATAAAGGAATAGGTGATAGCCACGAACCAGGTAGGATCCATTTCTCCGTATGCGGGAAGCCCGTACATTTTTACATACATTTCAAAGGGCTTAAACAGCTTAGGATTTTTCAGTTTTGTGGGCGGCTGCTTGGAAACGTCTTTTTCATCGTTGCCGATCAGGCAGAAAATCCGCTCGTCATGTTTAATATCCTCCTGAAAAGAAAGAGCGTCTTTTTCTGACATCCATCCGCACAGAATAAAAAATACTTCTGTTTCTCCCGGCGTGCAGGCGGCCAGACGGCGGATGTCAAAATTATTGGAGAATTTTTCAATGGCTGTCTTTGCATCGGCCAGAGCCTGTTGGTTAGCTGAAAGATAGTCTTTCCAGGCGGATTTATTGGCATTCAAAGCGGCATGAAGCTCTTTGTGCCTGGTGTCCAGATATTCGAAGGCTTCTTTTGCCGTGCCGGTGTAGGTGTCCGGCATATAGATCTGCTCGAAATGCATGGAAGAGTAGACCGCATGAATCTTACGCGCATCGTGCTTAGGCACAAAGTACACGCCGTAAACATATTCTCCATCGTCTTCACATTTGATGAATAAAGTATCCAGATTATCATAGATATATTTTTCAAATTTCTGGAAATATTGTTTTTCGATTCTGCCGAAACGAAGATGGATAAATTCAAATTTCAGGATGGAGGATATGTCGTAATCAATGTTTTTAAAGTGCCGGATAATTTTAAGCGATTCCACAAGCTGGGAATGTTCGTTTTCCAGTTTCGTTTTTTCTTCGTTTAACCGTTTCGCCTCGTCCTGGATCCTTTTCACTGTGGAAAGCGCTTCTTCGATGGAAAGTTCCTTCTGAGAAGGGGCGGGCGGTGTTTCCAGCTCATCATAAAAGCTGACAGCCGCCGCAAGCGCTTCTTTATATGGATTGTTTTCCAGGAACGGAGACAGGTTCGCCACGGAGGTCAGCTCGGAAAGAGCGTTTTCCAGGTGGATTTCATATTTAGACAAATATGTGTTTACAACCCTGTCAATATCCGTTTTAGGCCCGGTTATACTTATAAATTTCATTTTTTCAATCACAGTACTACCTCCGGGTTACTAATTATTGCGAATGTAATGCATGGCTTCCTCCGGCGCTACGCCGTACCGGACACATTCGATGGCAATGGTCAGGCGGTTTACTTCGTGTTCCTTATGATAAAGATAAGAATAAAGCATGGCCACGGAGTATGGATTTTTAGAGGATTCTTTTTCCAGGGTGGTGCGCAGGATCAGGTTGTAAAATTCTTCCAGATTTCCTACGGTAAGCTGCTCGTATTTTTTTCCGTAATAAGTTTTGCGAAAGAGCTGCCTTGCTTCTTCCTGGTTAGAAGCTTCCACCATTGCATTAATTTCTTCTTTTTTTAGTTTATAATTCATAGGGATCAGGAGTGCGTAGACATCTGCAGGCGCCATATGAAAATAGCGTTTGGAGCGCTGGATAAACTGAAGATTCAGCATATCAAATTTTTCACCGTAGGCGAGAGTTATCTGCTGAAGATCCTTCCCTTTGAATAATTTTTTTCGGATATTCCATATC
>DWYZ01000240.1 GCA_019118425.1 Candidatus Blautia faecavium
GGAGATCGATCTGAAAAATCCCAAGACAAACCATAAAAACGCGGGCTTTACAGACGAGGAAAGAGCCTGCTTTACAAAGATCCTGGAGAGTGGTTTTATTGACACTTTCCGGTATTTTTATCCTGACGCGGAAGGGATTTATTCCTGGTGGTCTTATCGTTTCCGGGCCAGAGAAAAGAATGCAGGGTGGAGGATTGATTATTTCCTTGTATCTTCTTCTTTAAAAGAATGTCTTAAGGACGCTTCCATCCATACAGAGATCATGGGCTCTGATCATTGTCCCGTTGAGCTGGATATCGTTTAGCGTAAGGCATAGCTTTGTGAAGCGAATTTTAAATGCCAAATTGCCCGTGCTGTTAGTTTGGATATGAATGTGTCAGTGCACTAGTAACCATAAAAGAGAAAAGGAGGGTGTTATATGCCAAGCCATAAGATTACCCGCATAGAAAAAGGGTTCCCAATCTTTTTGGGAGCAAATAAAATACGGAATGGGTATAATTTCGCGCTGGAGGTACAGAAAGGAATAGAGGCCTCCCTTGTTCTATATCGGAAAAGAGCAAAACAGCCCACACAGGAAATCCCTCTTACAGAAGAATACAGAAGCGGAGAGATACGCTCCATTTTTTTGCCTGATTTTCCGGCGGAGGAATATGAATATAATTACAGAATCAACGGAAAGATCGTACAAGATCCCTGTACCTATGCCATTCATGGAAGAGAACGCTTCGGCGTCCTTCCCAAGGAATGGGATGAACACAGGATCCGGTGCGGTTTCCTAAAAGAAGAGTTCTATGACTGGGAAGGGGATGACGGACTGGACGTCCCCTATCAGGATATGATCCTTTATAAAGTTCACGTAAGAGGCTATACCAAGCAATATAAGCTGCCTGCGAAAGAAAAGGGTACATTTGCGGGACTTGGGGAGATGATCCCCTATTGGAAAGATCTGGGGATCAATGCGGTGGAACTGATGCCTGCCTACGAGTTTTTTGAGATCCTGCCAGAGGAAGAAAAAACAGGAATGGTCACAGAAAAACGCAGGGAAGGAAAGGTAAACTTCTGGGGATATATGCCGGGCTATTACTTTGCCCCCAAAAGCGCGTACTGTGCTACAGATAATCCCCAGAGAGAATTTTGCGATTTCATAAAAAAGCTCCATAAAGCAGGAATCGCATGTATTATGGAAATGTATTTTCCAGCAGAGATAAACGGAGTGATCGCCCTGCGCACCCTGCAGTTCTGGAAACTTTATTATCATGTGGACGGGTTTCATCTGTCCGGGGAAGGCGTACCGATGAAGCTGATCTTAAGGGATAAGCTTCTGGCAGATACCAAGCTGATGTTTCCGGGAGTGGATATGGACAGCGCTTTTCACGGCGAACCTCATTTATACCGGAATGTGGCAGAGTACAACGACAGCTTTCAGAGGGACATGCGGCGCTTCCTAAAAAGCGATGAGGATACCATACAGGGAGCAGCGTACTATATTAAAAGAAACCCGGATGACCACAGCGCAGTGAACTACATGACCAGCCAGGACGGATTTACCCTTATGGATCTGGTATCTTATAACTATAAACATAACGAGGCCAACGGAGAAGACAATAACGATGGCAGCAGCTATAATTTTTCCTGGAACTGCGGGGTAGAAGGCCCCAGCAGAAAGACTGCCGTCCGGCAGATGCGTGAAAAACAGGTGCGGAACGCGTTTTTATTCATGCTTTTAAGCCAGGGAGTACCCATGCTGTACGGCGGAGATGAGTTTGGAAATTCTCAGGAGGGAAATAATAACGCCTACTGCCAGGATAACGCTGTAGGCTGGATCGACTGGAAAAGCTACCGGAAAAATATCGGTATTTATCAATTTGTAAAAGCTGCCATAGCCTTTCGCAAGGCGCACCCCATTCTCCACATAGACAAGGAATTGCGGGGCGTGGACTATAAGACCAAGGGCTGCCCGGATATTTCCTTCCATGGGGAGAGGGCATGGTATCTAAATACGGATAATACCTGCCGCCTTTTAGGCGTCATGTACTGCGGCGCTTATGCGAAAAGGGAGGACGGGACTAAGGATGATTTCATCTATGTGGGCTATAATCTTCACTGGGAAACAAGAAAGATTGCCCTTCCTAATCTTCCGGGGGGTATCAAATGGAAAAAGGCTGCAGATACCTCAGATATGTCCGGCTGTGGATTTTATGAGGAAATGCAGGAACAGGACGAAAAGACAATAGAAATCCCTCCGCGCACCATTGTGGTGCTGGTGGGCAAATAGGAGGCGGGATCAAATGCATCCATGGCTGCATTTTAAAACGATAACAAAACATAAATTAATGGTGATGAGATACTGTTTCCGTATAGGGCTGTATAAACAGGGACTTCTTCACGACATGTCCAAGTATTCCCCCGCGGAATTTCTGGTAGGCTGCAAATATTATCAGGGAGACAGAAGCCCGAATAATGCGGAAAGAGAAGAGAAAGGCGTTTCTCTTTCCTGGCTTCATCATCAGGGGAGAAACCGCCATCATTTTGAGTACTGGATCGATTATTCCCTGGATGGAGAGCATGTGATTATGGGAGCCCAGATGCCGAGAAGGTATGTGGCGGAGATGGTGATGGACCGGATCAGCGCTTCCCGTACGTATCTCGGAGAGGCGTATACGAACAGGGAACCTCTTAAATATTTCCTGAAAAGCAAGGAAAAACTGTGGTTTATCCATCCCAAGACGAAAAAAGAGCTGGAGGCGCTTCTTCGCATACTTCATGACCATGGAGAGAAGAAGACTCTGCGTTATATAAAATATGTGTATTTAAAAAAATAGGAGGAAAGTGCCGCGGATGAAAAAATACGATTATCTGATAGTAGGAGCCGGACTTTTTGGCGCGGTTTTCGCCCATGAAGCGGCGAAACGGAATAAAACCTGCCTTGTGATCGATAAAAGAGATCACATAGGCGGAAATATTTATACGGAAGAAGTGGAGGGGATCCAGGTGCACCGGTATGGGGCACATATCTTTCACACTTCAAGGAAAAAGGTATGGGAGTATATTAACCAGTTTGCAGAGTTTAACCATTTTGTCAATTCTCCCATTGCCATCTATAAGGATGAACTGTATAACCTGCCCTTTAATATGAATACCTTTCATCAGCTCTGGGGAGTGAAGACTCCTGCGCAGGCCAAGGCAAAGATCCAGGAGCAGATTGCCAGGATGCATATCACCCATCCGAAAAACCTGGAAGAGCAGGCATTGGCCTTGGTGGGACAGGATGTGTACGAAAAACTGGTGGAGGGCTATACCAGGAAACAGTGGGGAAGGGAATGTAAGGATCTTCCTGCGTTTATCATTAAGCGTCTTCCCCTTAGGTATACATTCGACAATAATTACTTTAAAGATCCTTATCAGGGAATCCCAAAAGGAGGCTATACAAGGATTGTTAAAAAGCTTTTGGAAGGCGTACAGGTGGTCCTGAACACAGACTTTTTTGCGAACCGGGAAGAATTGACGGAGCAGGCGGAGAAGATCCTGTTTACCGGAATGATTGATGAATTTTATGATTACTGCTATGGAGAATTGGAATACCGTTCCTTAAGGTTTGAGACAGAAGTGCTGGACATGGCGAATTACCAGGGCAATGCCGTTGTAAATTATACGGATTATGAAGTGCCTTATACCCGCGTCATAGAACATAAGCATTTCGAATTCGGTACCCAGAAAAAGACAGTGATCACAAGAGAGTATTCAGCGGAATGGGAGAAGGGCCGGGAGCCCTATTATCCCATCAATGACCCCAAGAACGATGAGCTGTTCGGAAAATACGAACGCCGTGCTCTGGAGGAAAAGAACGTACTGTTCGGCGGACGCCTGGGCATGTACAGGTACATGGATATGGACCAGGTGATCGAAGAAGCTCTTGCCATGGCGGAATCAGAGCTTGCATACGAAGAATCATAAGAAGAAAGGAAAGTACAGATAGATGGATACACCTACAATCGCACAGTATTATCGGGAAGCGGACCCTATGAAGAGGAAAGCCCTTTTGGAACAATCTATAGAAGCCGGAGAGGAGCCGGAAGCAAATGCCATAAGAAAAGAACTGTGGGACCTAAGATATGAAGGTCCTTCCGAGCTGGGCCCCAAGACTAGGGCGGACGGCTATCTGGGCTTGTGGATGCTCATGGAATTCAACCGGGACGCGGGAAAAAGGATTTTTGGCGGGAAAAGCGCCAGAAAAGAGATTGTAAAAAGTCTGAGTAAGCTGAAATTCAAAGAAATCAGGGAAAAAAGTGCCCTCCATGAAGAACTTCTCTACCGGGAGTGCTGCCATTTAGTAAAACTTTATATGGAATTAAGCGAAAAAGATAAAAGCTATAATTCCGTGCTCTGCGGAATACTGACCATGAACAGTGAAAAAGCCAAGAAAAAACTTCAGCACGACATTTATGAGACAGCCATCCTGCTTCCTCCATCTATAGGCATGGAAGAAGAACTGGAGCTGATCACTAAGGCGGCGAGGGAAATGTACGAGGTTCATTTCCCAGGAGAAGGCGGAATAGAGATACTGGAAAAAAAGGAATAAGATTCGCAAATAGATGTAAAATAAAAAGAAAAGTACAGGAGGAAACCATGAAGATAGAATGTCTGTCTGCATACGAAGTGATAAGTAAAGAAACATTAACAGATATCCGGTCAGAGGGTTGGATTCTCCGCCATAAAAAGACGGGAGCCCGGGTGATGCTCATAGAAAACGAGGATGAAAATAAAGTATTCAACATTGCTTTTTGCACCCCTCCCAAAAACAGCACTGGAGTGGCGCATATACTGGAACACAGCGTTTTATGCGGATCCAGGGAATTCCCGCTTAAGGATCCCTTTGTGGAGCTGGTAAAGGGCTCTTTA
The DNA here is from genome assembly GCA_019118425.1 of Candidatus Blautia faecavium. GTDB lineage: Bacteria > Bacillota > Clostridia > Lachnospirales > Lachnospiraceae > Blautia_A > Blautia_A faecavium. The sequence goes on from DWYZ01000240.1 coordinate 4,900, forward strand.
AACACGTTTTTAAACGCCATGACTTACCCGGATAAGACCTGTTATCCAGTGGCAAGCTGCAATGACCAGGATTTCCAGAATCTTATGCATGTGTATCTGGATGCGGTATTTTATCCTAATATTTATCAGAAGGAAGAAATTTTCCGTCAGGAGGGCTGGAGTTACCACATGGAAAAAACAGAAGGCCCCCTGTCGTACAATGGCGTTGTCTATAATGAGATGAAGGGAGCTTTTTCTTCTCCGGACGAGGTGCTGGAGAGGGAGATCATGAACTCTCTTTTTCCGGACAATGCCTATGGCTTTGAATCCGGAGGGAATCCGGATAATATACCTGAGCTGACATATGAAGAGTTCCTGGATTTTCACAGAACGTATTACCATCCGTCCAACAGCTTTATATATTTATATGGAAACATGGATATGGCGGAAAAGCTAGACTTCATTGACAAACATTATCTGTCCGGATTTGAGACGCTGACAGTGGACTCAGCCATTTCGGAGCAGGAGGCTTTTCCGGCCATGAAGGATCTCACCCTTCCTTACCCGGTTTCGGAGAACGAAGGAGAAGAGGACAATGCTTACCTTTCTTACAACATGGTGGTAGGAAACGCCATGGACGATAAGGTGCGGATGGCCTTTGAGGTTTTAGATTACGCCCTTTTAAGTGCGCCGGGAGCGCCTCTGAAAAAAGCCCTTCTGGATAAGAGGATCGGAAAGGATATCTACGGTTCCTACGATGACGGGATCCTGCAGCCTTATTTCACTATAGTAGCCAAAGGGGCAAACCAGGAGAAAAAAGAAGAGTTCGTATCAACGATCCGGGAGATCCTTACAGAAATCACGGAAAAGGGAATTGATAGAAAATCCGTGGAAGCCGGGATCAATTATATAGAATTCCGTTACCGGGAAGCGGATTATTCCGGCTATCCCAAGGGACTGATGTATGGGCTGGATATCCTTGGAAACTGGCTTTACACAGACGAAAAGCCTTTCGCGGCGGTTTCCCAGCTTCAGGTCTTTGAAGAATTAAAGAAAGATTTGGATGAGGGCTATTTCGAGAAGCTGATCCGGACGTATCTGCTGGATAATACACACGGTTCTGTACTTGCCCTTGTACCGGAGAAAGGGCTGGCAGCCCAAAGAGAAAAACGCCTGGCAGAGAAGCTTGAGGAATACCGGACAAGCTTAAGCGAGAAAGAGCGGGAAGCCATTGTAGAAAAGACAAAGGCCCTGGCGGCTTATCAGGAAGCGGAGGAAGATCCCAAGGCTCTTGCCTGCATCCCTATGCTAAGGAGAGAGGATATCAAGAAAGAAGCAGGGCATTTCTTTAACCAGGAGCTTTGGATAGAAGACAGCCTGTTTTTATACCACAATGTGTGTACCAACGGCATCGGCTATGTAAATCTTTTATTCGATTTGAAGGCTGTAGAGCCGGAAGAAATTCCCTATCTGGGACTGTTAAAGGCAGTCCTTGGATATGTGGATACGGAACATTATTCCTACGGGGAGCTGTTTAACGAGATCAACGCCAGCACAGGAGGAATCCAGTGCGGGGTGGAGGTGTTCGAACAGTCAGATTCTACAGAGGAATTCCGTGCAATGTTCGCAGTGAGAGGAAAGGCCCTTTATCCTAAGATGGGCTTCCTCTTCCAGATGATAGAAGAAATATTAAATACCTCTAAGGTGGAGGATACCAAGCGTTTATACGAGATCATTGCCCAGGCCAAGTCAAGAGCCCAGGCAAGCCTGGTGAGCGCAGGACATTCCACAGCCGTGCTCCGGGCCACTTCCTATCATTCGCCTATGGCGGCTTTCCAGGACGAAATGGCTGGTATCGGGTACTACCAATTCATCGAAAAGCTGGAGAAGGAATTCGAAGAGAGAAAACAGGAGACTGTAGACAAGCTTAAGGAATTAATGAAAAAGATCCTTCGCCCGGAATACTTCTCCATCAGCTACACAGGAGAAGAAAACTCTGTAAAAGAAGTAAAAGAGCTTGCAGCCGCTCTTAAAAAGAAACTTCATACAGAGCTGGTTTCCCTGCCTGAAAAAATATTGAAGTGCGTTAAGAAAAACGAAGGCTTCACCACTTCCGGACAGGTCCAGTATGCTGCGCAGACAGGAAATTTCCTCAGAAAGGGTTTTTCTTATACAGGAGCCCTGGATATTTTAAAGGTTGCCTTAAGCTATGATTATCTTTGGATGAACCTTCGGGTGAAAGGCGGCGCTTATGGATGCATGAGCGGTTTCCGCAGAAACGGAGAAAGCTTTTTCGTTTCTTACCGGGACCCCCATCTGGGCCGTACCTATGAAGTCTTCGCGGGAATTCCTGATTATATCCGTAATTTCCAGGCGGACGAGCGTGAGATGACGAAATATATCATCGGTACCATCAGCGGCAAGGATACGCCGAAAACTCCGCAGATGCAGGGTGCTGTGTCAAAGACCGCATATTTTACCGGAGTATCGGAAGAAATGATACAAAAAGAAAGAGACCAGATCCTAAACGCCACCCTGGAAGATATGAAAAACCTTGCGCCGCTGGTGGAAGCGATCCTCGCGGATCAGGATATCTGTGTAGTGGGCAGCGAAAGCGCCATTAAAAAGGAAGAAAAACGGTTTAAAGAAATAAAACCATTGATCTCCTGCTGAAAGAAAATCAGAGAGGATACGTACAATGAATGAAAAATTTAAATCTGGCTTTGCCGCCATTATCGGGAGACCAAATGTAGGAAAATCAACCCTGATGAACCACCTGATCGGCCAGAAGATAGCCATTACCTCAAAGAAGCCCCAGACTACCAGAAACCGGATCCAGACAGTGTATACCTGTGAGGACGGGCAGATTATTTTTTTAGACACGCCGGGCATCCACAAGGCGAAAAACAAGCTGGGAGAATATATGGTACAGGTGGCGGAGCGCACCCTTAAGGACGTGGATGTGATACTGTGGCTGGTGGAGCCTACGGACTTTATCGGAGCAGGAGAACGTCATATCGCAGAGGAATTAAAGGGGCTTTCTATTCCAGTGATCCTTGTGATAAACAAAGTGGATACCGTGGATAAAGAAAAAATCCTGAAATCCATTGACACCTACCGAAAATTATACGACTTTGACGAGATCATTCCCGTGTCCGCTCTTCGGGGAATCAACACGGAGGATATCATAAGCTCCATCTTAAAATATCTGCCTTATGGTCCCATGTTTTACGATGAGGATACCGTGACGGACCAGCCCCAGAGACAGATCGTGGCGGAGATCATCCGGGAAAAGGCCCTTCATGCCCTGGACGAGGAGATCCCACATGGGATCGCGGTGGCCATTGACCGTATGAAGCCACGGCCTGGAAAAGGTTCCCTTATTGATATAGACGCCACCATTATCTGTGAAAAAGAATCCCATAAGGGCATTATCATCGGGAAACAGGGAGCCATGCTGAAAAAGATCGGAAGCAACGCCCGGTATGAGCTGGAGCGGATGCTGGAAGCCAAGGTGAACCTGAAGCTTTGGGTAAAGGTGAAGAAGGACTGGCGGGACAGTGATTTTCTCATTAAAAATTTCGGTTATGATAAAAAGGAAATCTGACAGATGAGTGACCTGATCACAGTACAGGGCGTGGTGCTGTCCTCCATGCCTATGGGAGAATATGATAAAAGGATCGTTCTCCTTACGAGAGAGAGGGGGAAAATATCTGCGTTCGCCAAAGGCGCCAGAAGGCCCAACAGCCCTTTTCTGGCGGCGGCGAACCCCTTTGTCTTCGGAACCTTTACTTTATATGAAGGAAGGACAAGCTATACGTTGAACCAGGTTTCTGTAAGCCATCATTTCGTAGAGCTTGCGTCTGCCTATCCGGGCGTGTACTATGGATATTATTTTTTAGAGCTGGCGGATTATTTCGGACATGAGGGGACGGACGAAAGGGAGATGATGAATCTTCTGTACGTTTCGGTGAAGGCTTTGCTGAATTCCCATATTGACGACAGACTGGTGCGCTGTATTTATGAGCTTCGCGCCATGGCGGTCCAGGGGCTTTGTCCCGGGCTTTTTCAGTGTATGTCCTGTGAAAGGGAGATGGGAGAGAAAGAAAGGATATTTTTTTCTCAGGAAAACCATGGAATACTCTGCGAAAGCTGTGCGGCAGGCGTAAGGGATGCACGGGCAATATCAGGAGCGGCCCTTTACGCTATGCAGTTTATTGTCAGTACGCCTATGGGGAAGCTGTATACCTTTTCTGTTGCAGAGGAGGTCCTTTCTGAACTGGAAAGAGTGATCCATACATACACCGACCGCAATACGGACCGTAAGTTTAAAAGTCTGGAAATCCTTAAAATGATGAGTTAAGATGAGTTAGCGGTCTGTTTCAGATAAATTTTATTGAAAAAAAAAGCATTTGCGAGTATAATCCATATGAGTTTATAAAAAATGAGGAGAGATACGATATTATGGAAAAAACAATGGAGAAAATTGTGGCTCTGGCAAAAGCCAGAGGATTTGTCTATCCAGGCTCCGAGATTTATGGAGGACTTGCCAATACCTGGGATTACGGCAATCTGGGCGTGGAATTAAAAAATAATGTAAAGAGAGCATGGTGGCAGAAATTTATCCAGGAATCCCCATATAATGTAGGCGTGGACTGTGCCATCCTTATGAATCCTCAGACTTGGGTGGCATCCGGACATTTGGGCGGATTTTCCGACCCCCTTATGGACTGCAGGGAATGTCATGAACGCTTTCGTGCGGACAAGCTGATCGAAGATTTCTGTGCGGAAAATCAGATCGCTTTAGAAGGTTCTGTGGACGCGTGGTCACAGGAGCAGATGATGGATTTTATCAAGGAACATAATATCCCCTGCCCTACCTGCGGCAAGCATAACTTTACAGATATCCGTCAGTTTAATCTGATGTTTAAAACTTTCCAGGGTGTTACGGAAGATGCCAAGAATACGGTTTATTTAAGACCGGAAACAGCCCAGGGTATTTTCGTAAACTTTAAAAATGTCCAGAGGACTTCTAGGAAGAAGATTCCTTTCGGCATCGGACAGATCGGAAAATCTTTCCGAAACGAGATCACTCCAGGAAACTTTACTTTCCGTACCCGTGAATTTGAGCAGATGGAGCTGGAGTTTTTCTGTGAGCCGGGTACAGACCTTGACTGGTTTGCCTATTGGAAAAAGTTCTGTCTTGACTGGCTGAGCTCTCTTGGATTAAAAGAGGACGAGGTGCGCTACCGTGATCACGATAAGGAAGAATTGAGCTTCTACAGCAAAGCCACCACAGACGTGGAATTTTTATTCCCCTTCGGCTGGGGCGAGCTTTGGGGGATCGCTGACAGGACAGATTACGATCTGACTCAGCACCAGAATGTATCCGGACAGGATATGAGCTATTTTGACGATGAAAAGAAAGAAAAATATGTACCCTATGTAATCGAGCCTTCTCTTGGGGCAGACCGTATGGTCCTGGCATTTTTGTGCAGCGCTTACGATGAGGAAGTGCTGGATGCAGAAAAAAATGACGTGCGTACGGTGCTTCATTTCCATCCGGTTCTTGCTCCGGTGAAGATCGGCGTGCTGCCTTTGTCTAAAAAACTGGCAGAAGGGGCAGAGAAGATTTATCATCAGCTGTCCAAGAAATATAACTGCGAGTATGATGACCGTGGAAATATCGGAAAGCGCTACAGAAGACAGGATGAGATCGGAACGCCTTTCTGCATCACCTACGATTTTGACTCAGAGACAGACGGAGCTGTGACTGTGCGTGACAGAGACACCATGGAGCAGGTTCGCGTAAAGATCGATGAGCTGGAAGCTTATTTTGCAGATAAATTTACCTTTTAAGTCGAAAACCCCGCACTTGCTGCGGGGTTTTTGGACCTTGCGGCAGTATTTTTATAGACTTTTTATTTTTTATCACAGAATGTTACGAAAGTTATCACCAAATGGACACAATTTCTTTTTATTATAGACACATAAATTAAAAAAGAAAGGAACTGGTGACAGGTATGAAACGTAAATATGCAGCTATGGTATTGGGGTTAGCAGTAACACTATCTTCTATGAATGTATATCCAGTCATTGCGGCTGATGATGCTACTGCGACAGAAGAGGCAGCGGATACAGAGGCTGCAGATGAGACCACTGACGAAACTGCTACAGATGAGACTACTACAGAGGATACGACAGAAGACGCGTCAGCTGAGACTGCGGCAGAGGAAGTCGTATATGGTCAGGTAACTGCAGTAGATGAGGAGACAGTTACCGTTTCTATTGGAAATATGTATGACAGTGTTGCTGTAGAGGTAGGCGAAGATGCATCCGCAGAGGAGACAACTGATGATACCACAGCGGCGGATGATACAGCGGAAGAGACAACAGATGATGCGGCAGCAGAGGAAGAGACAACAGACGATGCAGCAGCAGAAGAAGAGACAACGGATGATGCTTCCGCAGAAGCAGAAGATACCGCTTCCAGCGACATGTCTGTAGAACAGTCTAAAGAGCTGGAGCTTACAGACGAGGAATGGACAATCTACTTAAATGACGACGTAGCTCTTCAGAGACAGACTTCACCGGAAATGCAGGTTACAGTTGTAGATGCTTCCGCAGACAGCGCAGCAGCAGATGACACCACAGACGCAGAGACTACAGATGAGACTGCAACAGACGAGGCTACAGACGCAGAAGCAACAGATGAAACTGCAACAGACGAGGCTACAGACGCAGAAGCAACAGATGAGACTGCAACAGACGCAGAAGCAACAGATGAGACTGCAACGGACGAGACTACAGACATAGAAGCAACAGATGAGGCTGCAACAGACGATACCACAGATGCAGCCGCTACAGATGAGACCACAGATGCAGCCGCTACAGCAGAAGATGTTACTGTAGAATCCATTTCCAGCACAGACATCCAGGTTGGAGATATCGTTGAGATTACCTCTGATTCAGATGGAATTATCCTTTCTATTACAGTAATCGCACACAATGACGATGCTTCAGCTGATACAGCAGCAGACACAGCAGCGGCAGATGACGCAGCAGCCACAGATGAGACAGCAACGGACGCGGCTACAGACGATGCAGCTACAGAAGAGACCACAGAAGAGACTACAGATGATGCAGCAACAGATGAGGCATAATAAGCAGAAAAGCTGGAATTAATAATTACATAACAGTGCAGGATTTCCCCGAGATAAGGAGGAGTTCTGCGCTGTTTCTATTTTAAAAAAAGAAAAAGTGTTACATGTTGCACCTGAACCATGCACTTGCTGTAGGTCACAGGCTGATAGGATTCAAGCGATTTGGCTAAAGCGAAGCATGTAAAAAACGGAATTGTGCATAATAACAGAAAAAAAGAAAATATATTCGAGAAAATGATCGGATTTATACACGAAAATTGTTGAATAAGTAGAAAATATCCAAAATCTACAAAAAACCATTGACGAATAAAGATGCAATTGTTAAAATTGTCTATTATAGGCCGTTGTAGAGGAGGATGAAGACTATGGCTAAAAAAAGAAATATCATTGTAGGACAGTCTGGAGGCCCTACTTCTGTAATTAATTCCAGCCTGGCAGGAGTTTATAAAAATGCGATTGAGAGAGGATTTGACAAGGTGTATGGAATGCTTCACGGAGTGCAGGGCCTTTTGGATGAGCAGTATATCGATCTGTCAACACAGATTCACTCTGAACTGGATATAGAATTGTTGAAGAGAACTCCTTCTGCATTTTTGGGCTCCTGTCGTTTTAAACTTCCGGAGATCCATGAGGACAAGTCTATTTATGAAAAAATATTTGATATATTAAATCGATTGGATATAGACGCTTTTATTTATATCGGCGGAAATGATTCTATGGACACCATTAAGAAATTGTCCGATTATGCCATCCTTACCGGACAGAGCCAGAAATTCTTAGGAGTGCCGAAAACCATAGACAATGACCTGGCCCTTACAGATCATACACCGGGATTCGGAAGCGCAGCGAAGTATATCGGCGCGTCCACCAAGGAAGTGATCCGCGATGCCTTGGGCTTAAACTATAAAAGAAATATGATCACGATCATGGAGATCATGGGAAGAAATGCCGGATGGCTTACCGGTGCCACTGCCCTTGCCAAGTCGGAGGACTGCGACGGACCGGATCTTATTTATCTTCCGGAAGTACCCTTTGATATCGAAAAATTCCTTCACAAAGTAAAAGAATTATTAAAGAAGAAATCTTCTATTGTGATTGCTGTATCGGAAGGAATCAAGCTTGCTGACGGCCGTTATGTATGCGAGCTGGGCAATGCCGGAGATTATGTGGATCCATTTGGCCATAAGCAGCTTACCGGAACTGCTACTTATCTTGCTAATTTCCTTGCCGGTGAATGCGGGTGCAAGACAAGAGCGGTAGAGCTTTCCACACTTCAGAGAAGCGCATCCCATATGGCTTCCAGAGTGGATATCGATGAAGCCTTTATGGTAGGCGGCGCAGCTGTAAAAGCTGCAGACGAAGGCGATACCGGAAAGATGGTAGTTATCGACCGTGTATCAGACGATCCCTATATGTCGGCTACCGGTATTTACGATGTACACCGCATTGCCAACGAAGAGAAGCTGGTTCCCAGAAACTGGATGAACAAAGACGCCACCTATGTGACCAAGGACTTTATAGATTACATTAAACCCCTTATCCAGGGCGACTATCAGCCGATCATGGTAAACGGCCTGCCAAGGCATTTAGTCTTAAATACGAAAAA
>DWYZ01000038.1 GCA_019118425.1 Candidatus Blautia faecavium
GGAGCTCTTTCCATGGACGGGGTTGATTATAATACCACATCATCAGGAGACTATACTGTAGTAACCGATGTAACCTATCCTCTCTCGGGACTGAGCCAGTATTATTATACAAACACCTATCTGTACGTACCGGCCATGAGCAATCTGAACGGAGAGATCAGCGGCATATACTTCGAGAACGGACACTTCAGCGTGGATACCATTGTGACGGTGTACTGGGATACTCTTACAAAGCAGGGAAATGACAGTAGTATGGAAATTACCGCAAATGTGGCGGAAAATATTTCCTCTCCCTCCTATGGAGTTTCTGTTCCTTCGTCCATTGCCATGGGCGGGCTCAGTACTCAGCAGGATAATATAAAACCCTATGAGATCAAAATATCTGCAGAGAACAAAGAAGGTCTGGTTACAGTAACAGCACCGGATCAGGGAAATCTGGAAAATGCCGGGGAGAAAACCCTGAGATTTTATAATGACTTCGGCACCCAGATCTTTAATGCCTCAGACGGATCTGTCTCAACGGCCACAGAAGCAGCCGGGGCAAACACTTTAAATGCAGTGGGGACTGATGGTTCTTCCAATATTGAGACAGACACCGGAGATACAGAAGGGGGAACCCCTCTGTACGGAAATATTACGATAACTGCAGAAGATGTATCCAATGCAGTTCCCGGTAATTATACCGGAACAACAACCTTTACTATTTCCTATTCTGAAAACGGAGAAGATCCGGATAACCCGGGCGGAGAGAATCCGGATAACCCAGGAGGGGAAGACCCGGATAATCCGGGAGGAGAGGATCCAGACAATCCAGGAGGAGAAGACCCGGATAACCCGGGAGGGGAAGAGCCGGATAATCCGGGAAGCGAAGATCCCGGACAGGACCAGGGCATGGAGGCCGGCAGATATACGGCAGACGTGGCTCTGTGGCATGCTACAAATAATACCTTATCTATGGGAAACGCAGCTCTGGATCCCCAGGGAGTCATTGTGGCAGATGAAGATGGAAATATGTCTCTGCAGCTGACCTTTCAGTCTTTAAATATTTCGGGTATAGAAGGCTATCTGTACAGGCTGAAAAAAGTGGATATGTCCACGGTGGTTTATAACCAGTACAATTATCCCTCCTCTTATGAGGCGGAAGATGCAGATATCCTGGAAACCTTTGAGGGAATCTATGACTCTTTTAATGACCCGGACTCAGCTTCCTATGATGCAAACACCGGAGGAAATGAATATCCCAGGGTCATCTCCATCCCCATAGAGCAGGATGAAGATATGAACTATGTGGAGATTTATGTTCCGGTCATGGAGTCTATCGGCGCAGGACAGGGAACACAGCTGGCCAGGCTGCATATTGACTGGGATTCTGTGGAGAAGGTTTCAGAAGATCCGGGCACAGAAGACCCGGGAACGGACGATCCAGGCACGGAAGATCCGGGAACAGAGGATCCGGGCACAGAAGATCCGGGAACAGATGACCCAAATGAAGAAGACCCGGATGACAGCGCCCCCCTTGACATCCGTAATCTTGCTGACGGAGTATATTCTCTTACAGGCCGGATGGTGAAGGTGGATAAAACCACTCTTTCCATGTCAGACAATGCCATCAACCACACGATTAAACTGACGGTGACAGATGGAAAATACTATCTTACCCTGGATTTCAGGGGCCTGACCATTGGAGACAGGCTGGGCTATCTAAGTGAACTTAAGTATTATCTGACAGGCTATACCCTGGATGAATATGGAAATCCGGTGGGAGATCTGGCAGATGTTACCGTAGATTCCTATCAGATAAATGAAGATGGTTCTCGGATCAGTGATCAGTATGGAACGGATTATCCCGACTTTGTGACCTTTGAAATGATTCCCGAAGCATTGGAAGACGGTTATGTGCCTCTTCAGGTATTTGTACCTATTATGGAGTCCATCGCAGCGGGTACGGGAACCCAGCCGGTGTTTCTGAGCCTGGACTGGAGTACCATTGAAAAAACATCTGAGGACGATCCGGATTTCAATAATGATGCAGACGGAGATGATGACAGCAATGGGGGAGAGGATAACAACAACGGGACTACCACTCCAACTGGAAGCTCCGGTCTCAGCGGCGGCTCCGGTCTGACCGGCGGTTCCAGCTTGACGGGAGGCTCCAGCCTGACCGGGGGTTCGTCTCTAAAAGGAGGGTCCTCTTTAGGCAGCTCTTCCCTGGGAAGCGGATCCTCTCTGAACAGCGGCCTTTCCACGGCTTCCGGAGCCAAGACAGGAGACGATGCGAATTTTGGATATGTATGGCTTCTGCTTTTGGCGGGAGGCGTGATGGTAGTCTGCGCTGTCAGGATAAGATATAATCGCAGAAAATAATACAGCATACCCAGGCACAGTGGCCTGAATCATTATATTAGTCCGGAAAAGCAGGGCTGTAATGTCAACTTGTGAGACAGCAGCCCTGCTTTCAGTATACTTTGAAAGGATAGTTATATGTTGCTTTGACATAGAACTTTCTTTCTTCCATTGTCTCCTATACTTTTCCCTGTCTCTAAAGTATAATGGGAATAACAGTAAGAAGATTTTAAGGAGACAAAGAAATGCCGATGATACTTGTTTTGGAAGATGATCCGGAATTAAACCAGACCATCACCAGCGTCCTGAAAAAAGAAGGCTATCGGGTTTTCTCTGCATATTCCTGTAAAGAAGCAAAGAACTTTTCAGAAACTCACACCCTGGATATGGCAGTGCTGGATATCAATCTTCCCGATGGAGACGGGTTCCGGTTTTGCCGATGGCTGAAGGCCAGAAGCCAGGTCCCGGTACTGTTCCTGTCTGCCCGTGACCTGGAAGAAGATATGCTGAAAGGCTATGATCTGGGCGCTGAGGATTATGTGACAAAACCCTTTTCTATAAAAATATTGCTGAAAAAGATCTCTGTAATCCTTTCAAGAGAACCGAAGAACTTCCATATTTACGACGACGGTTTTTTAAGGATTGATTTTGAACTGGGAAAGGTCCAAAAGGGAAAAGAGGAATGTCCGGTTACCCCTACAGAGTACCGGATCTTAAAAAAGCTGATCCAGAATAAAGGCCAGCTGCTTACCTATTCTCTGCTGCTGGATTCCTTATGGGATGAGGGCGTCCAGCTGCTGGACAAGCATGCTTTGGCAGTGAATATAAACAGGCTGCGGAAAAAAATCGAGACGGAGGAGCATTCCTATATTTCTAATGTATATGGAATGGGTTATATATGGAAATAGTACTGCTTATGGGGATTCTTTTGCTGCTGGGATTGGCGGCGTTTCTGCTGTGGAAAATACATATGTTAAAACAGGATATTTACGGGTTTACAAAGAATCTGGATATGGCCCTGAATATAATGCTGAACGGCGAAAAGCTGGAATCCAGACCCTATAGTGAAGATGATCTGTGGGGGATGATCTACGAAAGACTGCGGGAGCTTTCCAATATGTACACCCACAAAAATAAAGAAATATCCGAAGAAAAAGAATTGCTGAAAGAACTGGTTTCTGACATATCTCACCAGACGAAAACCCCCATTGCCAATGTAAAACTGTACCTGGAAATGATGGGAGAAGATAAAGAAAATATCCCGGAATATATGAAAAAGCTGAATCTCCAGGTAGATAAATTAGATTTTCTTCTCCAGAGTATGGTTAAGATTTCCCGGCTGGAGACCGGGACCATTAAGATACAGAAACAGAAACTTCCCATAGCCCGGACTCTGGCGGAATCCATAGCAGCGGTGGTGCCAAAAGCAGACAAAAAGAAAATCCAGATTTTCGTAGAATGCGAGGAAAATTTGGCGGTGGAACATGATAAAAAATGGACGGGGGAAGCACTGTTTAACATTCTGGACAACGCTGTAAAATATACACAGGCAGAGGGAAGGGTGTATATTTCTGTGTGCAGACAGGAGATCTTTACAAGGATCAGCATAAAGGACACGGGAAAGGGAATTGCGGCAGAAAGGCAGGGAGCTGTTTTCAATCGTTTTTACCGGGAGCCGGAGATTCACGACAGTGAGGGGATCGGGATCGGCCTGTACCTGGCCCGCAAGATCATCACTATGCAGAACGGTTATATTGAGCTGGAATCCCAGGCAGGACAAGGAAGTACCTTCAAAATTTATCTTCCCAATATGGATTAGGAAAAGTCACAGTTTTGTGATTTTTTCTTTTTGTGAACGGTTTGTGATTATTATG
>DWYZ01000241.1 GCA_019118425.1 Candidatus Blautia faecavium
CAGAGTACACGACTTGTCACGGAGGGTGCTCTGGAACCCTTTTTCTTTCTGTATACTGATGACAGTATACAGGGCAATCCAGAGACATGCAAGCAGAGCAGCATAATGCTAAACTATGAGGTCAAAAACACTCTAAATGGCAAATCCTTATATTGGGTTTGTCCTTTTAGAAGAATCCTTTTTTCTTTATAATTCTATCTTTTTTATAGTATTCATCTAAAAACTATGCTATGATGAATTCAACAAATCTGCGTTTTTTCAAAGGAGGTATACGTATGAAAAATCCATTCACCCAAAAGACGGTTTACAACGGAACATCCATGTCAGAATTTAACGCCATCAGAAATATTTTAGAATTAAACCATATTGAATACAAATATAAAACCACGGATCTTAACCACAACTCCTATTTGGGTTCCCAGGGAGTAACAAGGAGTATGGGCGGAAATTTTAAAGAAGCCAGCGACTCTCTTTTATATGAGATCTTAGTAGATAAAGAAGACTATGACAATGCGCTGGGGGCTATTAAAAAGAAATAATCCCCTTTAAAAAATAATCCTATAACATAATCAAGGGCATATTACACATGGAATTAAACTTCTCATGCAATATGCCCTTAAAATATTTCTTAACTAATTCTAAAAATCTATCTTTTCGATAATATGCTGCATCTCCTTATCTTCTAATATCTCCATTATTTTATCTCTTCCCATATTTTTATCCACATGACACCTTTTTTTATCAGGATTTCCTAAGACACAACAGTTTTTATACCAACAGTCTCCCATAAGATTTCCTCTAACACTCCATTCATCTGTATCTGTAAGATTATTTGTTAAAGACTTTATAACACGCTCTGTAGAAAAATTTTTGAATCCCATTAAATAATTCAAGGTCGATTGATCTTTAATTTGGTTTATATTAATTCGATGATCCTGTAACGCATTTAAAATTTCTTCTCTAAATCTTATTGATGTTTGATTGCCGCTTCCTGTCCATTTGATTAATTTATAGAAACTTAAAATTATATATTCAAAACATATCATATCTAACAAAATAATCTGTTTTGGATATTTTGCTGTTAAATGCTGTAGTTCTATAAATTTATTAACTACATCCATATTATCGTATACCTGATCAAATGCAATATAATAAATATCTCCTGATTCCGGAACAAGCTTTCTCACAGCATCTAATATTCCCTGATTACTATTTTTACTTTCTACCTTTAACTTATTGTCAAACAAACACTCGTTAGCAAGATTCCAGAAATGTAGCCCTGCTCCAGAGTCCTCAGTCCATAAATATTTCAATCTATCACCAACTCTCTTTTTAAAGAAATCTGATTTCCCTGTTTTTCCAAGATCATAAAACTATCTGGTGAAAGATTTAATCCATCACAATTGCGTAGAAATAAGAGATATTGATTGCTTGTTTCAAAATTAATAAAACGTCTGTCATCTGCATCTAATAAAATATCTCCATTATCAATTACAATAAAATTATCTCTGCATCTTTTTAAATTTTCATGAAATTCTTCTGTCTTATAATTAAAAAGTCGAATTGCATTATATTCAGGCATCATTCTTATATCTTCTAAAATTTGGTAAAGATATGTTTTTCCTGTTGCACTATCGCCCCTTACCAATGTAATACGATCATAAAGTTTTAAATTATAAAGAAAGGGAGCTGCTTTAAAAGTAATAGAATCATAAATCATTTTCTCCCCTCCTCTCATATTCTCTTGTCCACCATTGTTCATATCCATTTCGTCCGGTTACAATATCTTTATCGTTAAAGCACATTTTTACATTTTCATGTATTAAAAAACGTTCTGGTCTTGTCATGCAGATATGAATATTATCCAATTGAAAAATCAAGCTTAAAACATTTGCTCCACACTCGTCTGTACATATTACTTTTTCAGGATTCTTAACAATATTCAAATAAGTCTTACATCCACTAGATAAATTTCTGACTGTGCCTAAACCATATTCTGTTTGAATACGCATATCATCTGTAAGGATTGCATGATCTATAGTTTTAATTATATTCTTATCCTCTTCTGTAAAAAATTGATTTCCTGTATAAAGATTAAAATATAAATCATTGTGTAAAATCCAGTCTGTTCCTTTTTTTTCTGTATATATATAAATCATAATCCTCACCACCTATCTTTTTACCGTTCTTTCTCCCTCTCCAGAAGATACTGATATACCTCTCTCTTCGTCATCCCCCTGTCCTTTGCCACCAGTTTCATGGCATCCTTTCTCATGTTTCCCTGTGATTCATAAAATTCCATGTGTTCCTCAATGGACATTTTTCCCCAGGCTTTCTGGCTCTCCTTTTGGATTTCCAGCCGGCTTTTTCCTTCTATCACAAGAACACATTCACCCAGAGGCTTCTCCTTTTCATAAAAATCCAGCAGTCCTTTTATGGTAGTGCGAAAAGCCGTCTCATGCTTTTTCGTAAGCTCCCTGCAAAGTGCCGCTCTCCGGTCCCCCAGGGTTTCATATAGCTCTCCCAAGGTACGCACGAGCCTATGGGGGGCTTCATAAAGAACGATTGTCCTGATCTCATTGGAAAGCTCTTCAAGAACCATCCGCCTCTCCTTTTTCTCAGAGGGAAGAAAAGCTTCAAAAGCAAACCGCCTGGTAGGAAGGCCGGATAAAGTAAGCGCCGTAATACAGGCTGCCGGTCCTGGAAGGGATGTCACCTCTATCCCCGCTTCATAACACATAGATACCAGCTCCTCCCCGGGATCTGAGATTCCCGGTGTTCCTGCATCAGTGATCAGGGCAATATCCATACCTGCGAGCATTTTTTCAATGAGTACATGCGCCTTCTCAATCTTATTATATTCATGATAACTGGTCATAGGCGTATGAATTTCAAAATGATTTAACAGCTTTATACTGTTTCGAGTGTCCTCCGCCGCGATCAGATCCACTTCCTTTAAAGTCCGAAGGACCCGAAAAGTAATGTCTTCCAGATTTCCGATGGGCGTCGCACATAAAAATAATTTTCCACTCATTATAAAATTTCCTTTTTAATAAATCTGTTCTCCGGATATTCGCAATACCCACAGGGCACGATGTCCGCTTCGCTACTTGCTCATAACCGAATAGCCGCTGTGCGGCTTCTCAGAAGGGACTTGAACCCCTCCTGAGCCAAGCAAGTCCCCACCCCAGCTTATTGCTCACCGAAATATAAAGCAGGGTACTTCCTTAATTCGGTTAAATTCTCTGTCCTATATCATATCGTATCTTTTTAATATCTCTTTCGTATAAACCCCTGGTTTTTCATAGACGATCAAAGGCGGCTCCACCGTAATCCTGGAATTTCCACCCTTTAACGCCTCTATAAGAACCATATTCGGTTCCCGGTCTATAAAAGGGTATACAAGCTGCATCCTTTTCGGCTCCAGCTTATACTTAGTCAGCATATTCATGATCTCTACCAAACGAAAAGGACGGTGCACCATATAAAATCTTCCTCTATCCCCTAAAACCTTTGCTGCCCGGCTTATCACATCCTCCAAGGTACATAAAATTTCATGGCGGGCAATCGCTTTTGGCAAATGGGGGTTTTTAAGCCCATGCTGCCCGATCATATACGGAGGATTACAAGTCACTACATGAAAAGAAGCCGCTCCAAAAATTTCAGCAGCCTCTTTAATGTCTCCCTGGACAATGGTTATCTTAGAACCAAGCCCATTATATTCTACGCTTCGGCGCGCCATTTCCGCACATTCTTCCTGAATCTCCAGGCCTGTAAAATGCTCTCCTTTGGTCTTTGCCCGTAAAAGGATAGGAATGATTCCTGTGCCGGATCCCATATCCAGCACCTTTTCCCCTTCCTTTACCCTTGCAAATCCGGACAAAAGCACCGCGTCCATTCCGAAACAGAATTTTTCCGGATCCTGTATCACAAAATAACCGTTTTGCAGGTCATCTACACGTTCCCCTTGTTTTACCAGATTCTTATCCATCTAATTTAGAATCTCCCTGTTTATCTTCCAATCCTTCCAGTTCCTTTAACTCCTGCTCGGAAACTTTTACCTTCTTTTTCCTTGGCTTAAATTTCAGCTCGCTTACCGGATATTCCTGGATTTCCTTTTCATCGTTGATTTCCACGATGATCTTTACTCTCTGGCGAAGAACGTTCACACTCTGAACCGTACCGGATAACCCCTCTGGAGTCGTCACTGTATCTCCGATACCCGGAAGTTTTTTGTTCAGCTCTTCGTAAGTCTCCTGTTCGTTTTTCAGACAGCACATCAGCCTTCCGCACACGCCGGAAATCTTTGTCTGATTTAAGGACAGGTTCTGTTCCTTTGCCATCTTAATGGAAACGGGAGCAAATTCAGAAAGATAAGTATGGCAGCAAAGACATCTTCCACAGATACCGATTCCTCCCAGTATCTTCGTCTCGTCCCGCACACCAATCTGACGCAGTTCAATCCTTGTTTTAAAAATCGAAGCCAGATCTTTTACAAGCTGGCGGAAATCAATACGACCGTCAGCAGTAAAATAAAATAAAACCTTATTATTATCAAAAGTATATTCCGCATCAATCAGCTTCATTTCCAGACCATGTTCCTTGATCTTTTTCTGGCAGATCTTAAATGCATCTTTTTCTTTTATACGATTTTGCTCTTCTTTTTTGTCATCTTCCGGTGTAGCTACCCGGAGCACTTCTTTAAGGGGATGAACCACTTCTTCCTCGGGTACCTCCCTTGGAGCAAGCACCACTTTCCCGTACTCCACTCCCCGGGCAGTCTCCACGATCACGTGATCTCCTGTTTTTATATGATACTCTTTTGGGCTGAAATAATAAATTTTGCCCACGTTACGAAACCTAACACCTACAACTTTTGTCATTCTATTTCTCCCTGATCGTTAGGAACAAAAGCTCAAGAGCCAGTTCAAAGTTTACATTGGCACGGAGGCGTACCTTCGTCTTTTCCAATGCTTCCAGAATCTTCTCCAGATTCTCATAGGAACGCTCGCTTGCCTGCTCCTTAATATAATTAATTTCCTGTTTAAACACAAGGTTGTCAATCTCCCTCGTAGCTTTAAACATAAGCACATCCCTGAACCAAAACTGGAAAATATCAAGATAATCATTGATATTCTGCTTCTCTGTAGAAAGATTTTTTATGGCGTCTGTAAGCTCATAAACCTCCATAGTGTTTGCATATTTCAGAATCTTAAGGGCATTCTGGGTCATCTCGGAAAATTCCTCTGATGTAGCTGCTTCCTTGGCTCTTCCTATGCTTCCCTGTGCAAAAGAGGCGTCTATTTCCGCCTGATAATCCGGTACATGAAGACGTTCCATAAGATATTTCTTTACAAGGCTGTCGTCCACCACCTTTAAATCCAGCCTCACGCATCGGGACTGGATCGTAGGAAGCAGACTGTCTGCATTGCTTGTAAGAAGCATGATCACCGCATATTCCGGCGGTTCCTCTATAGTTTTCAGCAAAGCATTCTGAGCCTGTATCGTCATCATTTCTGCATCTGCAACGATATAAATCTTATAAGGACTGCAGTATGGCTTTATAGCTACGTCATTGATCACCTGGTCACGTATTTCATCAATACTTATGGTTCCCGGTTTTTCATGATTTACCATGATAATGTCAGGATGATTTTTGCCAATGGCTTTTTTACAGGAATCGCATTTCTGACAAGGCTCCGTTCCTCTCTCTTCACACTGCAGCGTCATGGCAAATGTAGCAGCAAGAAGCTTTTTACCGGATCCGGGTTCTCCCGTAAATATATAAGAATGGGACACCTTTCCTGTTTTTATCGCATTTTTTATATGCCGGATTATTTCCTCATGTCCAATAATATTATTAAAACCAACCACTGGAAATCACCTCACAATTCTTATTTTCTCTTTCATACGGCGGGGTATTTCCCCACACTT
>DWYZ01000039.1 GCA_019118425.1 Candidatus Blautia faecavium
ATTTTTTGTTATAATGCTAATACATATTATTCATATTTATCATAACCTACAGTTATATTAGCATTGATTCTCAGATTCTCTACATTCTGCGGAGCAATGGTCTGTTCAAAAAAATTCTAAGATCCGTTGTCCTGCAGTCGGCTTTGCATATGCCGTCATCTGCAACTTAATGTTAAGCGCGGAGATTGCTTTTTATATGATTCTGCAGAAAGGAAAATTTATGGAGAAAAAAACAGATTTTAAAGCCAAAGAATTCTCTTCACCAGACAGCCAAAGTAAAAACAGCACTTATCCCAGCAGACAGATTTCTTTAAGCCAGACAGAAGAAACCCGGGACCGTCTCTCTTTGTACCATGTTTTTTATACAGTGGGACGCACTGGAAATATTTCCCGGGCGGCAAGAGAACTTTATATCAGCCAGCCTGCCATCAGCCGGGCCATACAAAAGCTGGAAGAAAGCCTGGATACCGAACTTTTTAAACGTAGTTCCCGGGGTGTGACGCTCACTTCTTCCGGAGAGCTTCTGTTTGAGAAAGTAAAAGAAGCCTTTGTCCTTTTGGATGAGGGGGAAGATGCTCTTTTACACAATCGTTCCAAGAATATACAAAGGCTTCGCTTAGGCACCAGCGCTACTCTGTGCAACTATGTCCTGGTACCTCATCTGAAATCCTATATTAAGAAATACCCACAGGTGCGGGTGACGATCTCCTGTCAGTCTACCTATCAGACCTTACAGCTTTTAGAGCAGGGCAAGATTGATCTGGGTCTCATTGGACGGCCTAAGAAGCTTTCCGGATTTCAGTATCTTCCGCTGCAGAAGATCAGCGATGTTTTTGTTTCTGCAAAAGATTATCTGAAAAACCAGCAGGCCCTTTATCCCACAGAGCCTCTTTTTCACACAGCCACCTTT
This sequence comes from Candidatus Blautia faecavium, assembly GCA_019118425.1. GTDB lineage: Bacteria > Bacillota > Clostridia > Lachnospirales > Lachnospiraceae > Blautia_A > Blautia_A faecavium. The sequence goes on from DWYZ01000039.1 coordinate 911, forward strand.
ATGATGCTGGATGAAGATAATCTCACCCGCCAGTCTGTAAACACACTTTTAAAGGAGCGGCAGATCGAGCTGCGGCATATCCTGGAAGTAACTTCCATGGATCTGCTGATACGTTTTGCAGAGATCGGGATGGGAGTAGCCTGTGTGATACGGGAATTTGTCCAGGAAAAATTAGACAGCGGCGCTTTAGTGGAAGTTCCTATGAACGGCGCTTTTCCTGCCAGAGAAATCGGCTTCGTATACAGGAAAGACCATGATTCCATCCCCCATCTGGATCATTTCATTCAAGTGCCTCCAGGATCTTTACGTCCATAAAAAGGACAGCAAGCTTTTCCCTGCTGTCCTTTTTCATCAAACGGCTGCCACATAGACCCTGTTCGGTGCGTAATTTGGCCGTCCCTGAACGCCGCTTAAGGAATACGGCATGGCAAAATAGGTATCTGCCTTACTTACCAAAGCCCAGTCCGGGTCAAATATTTTTCCACTGATCTCCGCCCAGCCGTGGCCGCCGGAAGAAATCACATACACATCCTGACAGCGCAGATCCGTAAAAAACTTATGTCCATACCCGGCGAAAGGCAGGATGCGGTTTCTAAAAAAAATTTTATCTTATAGTAATCTTTTTTGTATTTGACCAGTAGCTAAACACTTTCTTGCCATCCTCTGACGTTCTGTTATAGGCATGGAGGCCTGCAAAATAAGTGCCCTCTTCTACATTTTTAAAGGTAACAGTCAGACGGTCTGCTCTCTTTACTTTAATCACATTCGTTCCATAGTTTACCGGACGGTATTCTAAATTCACTTTTTTCCGTTCTTTTCCAAGTACAAGATCATATCCCATCGCATTTTCACAAGAACTATAAGTAAGAGTAACTGTATTTCCTTTTACTGTCGCCTTTTCAAGGACAGGAGTCTGCGGTGTCACTGCATTAACGGTAACAGGAATCCCTTCTGACCACTCTCCGAACTGCTTGATCCCGTCCTCCCCTTTTATCCACGCATGGCAGAACACATAATAGCTTCCCTGAGGGATATAATAAAAATCCGCTCCTATGTCTGTCTGGTTTTTGCATATCTGAAAATATTCTTTCGTCTCAATACAATTCTCCTGGACTCCGATTACAAAATCATATCCCTGTGCATTTTCCACCGTCTCGGCAAGCTGAGCACTTACTCTATTCCCTGTAACGCTGACCTGAGAAATCTCCGGTTTTCCCACTGCCTCAGAATCTGTATTTGTAAAAAACTTTCCAAATACAGAAGCATAAACAGCGTGTCCCTGACTGTTCGGATGAAAATCGAGATTTAAAGGAAGCGCCGAAGCATTGGTGAGACTTTCTCCTGAAGCAGCAAAAGATGCATAAACATCCGCCACTGTATATAAGGTTCCTGCTCCATTTTCTCCGTCTGCAATAACACTGTTCAAATCATTTACCGCCTGTCCGAAAAATGTTCCCAACACACTATACGGCAGCGGAAGCCACTGGTAAGGATTATATTGATTTCCTACCAGGATAGTCACATCAGGATTTTTCTCTTTTATATAAGCAGCAATACTTTTTAAATTGCTTCCTACCATATCTAAGGCAGCAGAAAAGGAGGGCCTTACTTTGTCATATCCGCTCATTACAATCTGCAAAGCACTTTGTGTAAGAGCCGCGTTTCTGGAATCCGTAAGATCCGAAAGGATCACCGGAACCTGAGCAGCCGTAATAGAATCGCCGGAAGCTGCATTATAAGCTGCGGCAATCATTTCATAAAACGCTGCCATCATATCGTTTCCGCCTATAGTCAAAGTAACAACTTCCGCATCAGAAAGAGCCGCATCCAGGCTTCCGCTGGAAAGGAGAGCCAGAACAGCCTGTGAAACAGCACCGTCTGCAGACGCGTTTGCCACGGTCATTCCTGTTTGCTGGGCCAGAAGATTTACAAAGCTTTGTCCCGGATCAGACAGCCCATAACCAGTAGAAATACTATCGCCTAAAGCAAGATACTGCACTGATACGGCAGGTATTTCCATATCGCCAGGGTCTGCTTCTCCCAACAAAGGTAAACCTGTTAAAAAAATCTGTTCTCCCTCTTCTATGGTTCCATCTGTAAATACGGTTCCTGGATTATTTTCTGCTTCTGAACTTACTTCGCTTTCATACTCTTCATTAGAGTCTGTAAAAAGCGCACTTTCATTTTCTTTTTGTTGATCTGTAAATGATGCATCCGCTGCCCAAACTGTACCGCTTGTTCCCAGCATGGCCAGGGATAAAAGACCAGCTAAAATTTTGCCTGTGTGCTTATTCATGTTTGATTCCTCCTTCACAAACCTACTCTTTAAAATACTTCAGGTTCAGAATATTTTATCATACTAAACCTTTAACTTGAACTATACAAAATATAGTCCTGTATTTTTTAGCTTGTAACTATATTTTATCATAGTTTCTTTCATAAAAGATTTTTTTTCAAAATAAATATTAGCCAAAATTGCTCCAGCAAAATCGTGCATCCTGCCTAAATAGTCTAAATAGAGATTCCTAACAGCAAACCGGTCATTGCGCTTTTTTAACTCTAATGATACTATGAAATTAGCAGATGAGGTAATGGAAAATTTCAACGATGGGTCACATATCCTATATGTCAATTCTGCCATACAGGACGATACAGAATTAGGCCGGCTGATGCATGATCTTACTTGCAGAGATCCAGATAAAATGTACAGTCCAATCCTGGCAGAACGTGTCCGTGAATTAAAGGAAACTCAGAAAGGAGTGGAAATCATGTGCCGTGAAATGGATAAAATTTTTAACGAAGGGGTTGAACTTGGCGAAGAACGTGGATTTGAGCGCGGAAAAATGGAAGCCAAACAGGAAACCGTCCTTTCCATGGCTGAAATGGGAATATCCCCTGAGCAGATTGCAAAGGCCGTAAAAGAGAACGTAAATCTGGTCCAGAAGTGGATTTCTGAAAGCATGGCCATGGCAAAACCGTAAACATTATAAACGGGCTTTCTCTATTTCCACCCTTAGCGTATTTCACCAGAAATACCAGACAGGCAGGTCTTTTACACAATGGGACTGCCTGTAAAAAACTTTTACCCTAACTTTTGACAAAGAGGCAAAAAAGAAGCATATCCCATAGAAAATCATGTGCCGAAGCATCACGAAATTTTCCGGGATATGCTTTTTCTTATCTCTCAGCTTTTATTTTAGTTATTGATCAGCTTATCCTCACCATTCCAGCTGTAAAGCTTACGGATCTCTTCTCCGATGATCTCTGACGGATGCTCAGCCGCTTTCTTTCTCATAGCCTTAAAGTGTACCTGGCTTCCAGCGGAGGACATGTCAAGCAGGAAGTCTTTTGCGAAAGTACCATCCTGGATGTCAGAAAGGATCTTCTTCATTGCTTTCTTCGTATCCTCTGTGATGATCTTCGGTCCGGTGATGTAATCGCCGTACTCTGCAGTATTGGAAATAGAATATCTCATGCCTGAGAATCCGGACTGATAGATCAGGTCTACGATCAGCTTCATCTCATGGATACACTCAAAGTATGCATTTCTTGGATCGTATCCAGCCTCAACCAAGGTCTCAAATCCAGCCTGCATCAAAGCGCAAACGCCGCCGCAGAGAACTGCCTGCTCTCCGAAAAGGTCTGTCTCTGTCTCTGTACGGAAGGTAGTCTCCAGAACGCCTGCTCTCGCGCCGCCGATTGCCAGTGCGTAAGCAAGGGCAATGTCAAGAGCTTTGCCTGTAGCATCCTGTTCTACCGCAACCAGACAAGGAACACCTTTTCCAGCCTGGTATTCGCTTCTTACTGTGTGTCCCGGTCCCTTAGGAGCGATCATGGTAACGTCCACATATTTCGGAGGTACGATGCATCCGAAGTGAATGTTAAAACCATGTGCAAACATCAGCATATTGCCTTCTTCCAGGTTCGGCTCAATGTCTTTTTTATAAAGTGCAGCCTGTTTTTCATCATTGATCAGGATCATGATGATGTCTGCTTTCTTAGCTGCCTCAGCTGCTGTATATACTTCAAATCCCTGTTCTTCTGCTCTTTTCCAGGACTTGCTTCCTTCATAAAGACCAATGATCACATTGCAGCCTGACTCCTTCGCATTCAGCGCATGAGCATGACCCTGGCTGCCATAACCGATAATAGCGATGGTCTTACCGTCCAGAAGGCTCAGATTACAATCTTCCTGATAAAAAATCCTGTTTGACATATTAGCCATTTTTGTTTCCTCCTAGCTGTTTATTTTTTCATAATAATTATG
>DWYZ01000040.1 GCA_019118425.1 Candidatus Blautia faecavium
GTCTTTTTTCATTTGGCAGATACTCCTTCATAAGAAAGTGTGGCAACCGCCATAAACGTAGAATCTGTAAAGGAAGTCTGTACCATCCCGTCATATTTTTCCGACGCTGTCTGGGCGCTTTTTAACCCCCAGCCATGCAGTCCTTTTTCTTCTTTCGTAGATTGCAGGCTTCCGTCCTTGTGTATTTTTAATTCTTTTTGGAAACTGTTTTCCACCTTTATGATAAGCATCTGGTTAATCCGGCGGATGGTAAGTCTGATAAAGGGTTCCTTCTCTTTTGGTACCTGACAGGCCCCTTCCAGGGCGTTATCCAAGAGATTTCCCAGGATTGCACACAAATCTGCGTTCTTTATATTTGTATGATGGGGAAACTCCACCTGCGCCTGGAACTGTATTCCTTTTGACCTGGCGCTGGTGCTTTTGCTGCTGATCAGATAATCCAGGGCCTCATTCCCGGTCCATGCCTTATCTGTTATCTGTTTGACCGGAACATTTAATTCATCCAGGTATTGCAGGGCTTTTTCATATTTCTTCTCTATAAGGAACTGACGCAGCACCCCCATATGATTGTGAAAATCATGAAACAATTTCGCATTGGCTGCATAAGCCTGGCTCAATGCGTGATAATCATGTTCCAGCAGTTCCGCCTGGGCCTCTTTCAGCTCTGCCAATTCCTTTTCCCCTTCATACTGCCGGTTCATATTAAATACCAGGACCCCCATCATAAGGATAACCGCCAGGATCGTCCACATATCTATCGTATCATCGGGAATTTTCAGCACTGTCTGCTGGGAAAGGGTGATCACTCCAAGAAACTCTGCCACCGCCAAAGCCGAAACCGAAGCAAAGGCTTTCTGTGCGGATATACGGGGACAGTGAAAAAAATACAGGACAAAACCAAGCAAAAGGAGATGCAAAAGCCAGACAGGGATCTGCCCATAAAAGGTTTCCGGATCAAGAAACTTTTGGGAACGGAACCATATACCCAGCCCTGCAGAAAAAAGGAACTCCCAGAAAGCAGCCGCTGTCTCATAAAAAACCGCCACAAACAAGCTCATCCGCACATCCGCCTTTTGTATCCGGCCGGCCCAAAAAGTAATCCAGATCGTCTCAAGGGCCAAGGCATAAAAATCCGGCAGCGCAAAAAAAGCAAGAAGCAGGGAAATCCCCGCCGCCCCGGCTATACAGGCAGCACAGCTTTTCTTCCCAGGCGCCCTGGCGGATAAGACCCAAGACAATAAAACAAAGCAGGCAAACATCCGTACACTTCCAGTTACCATATGCGAACATACAAGCATCCACTCAGTCATATATGCATCCCCCAATACCTGTTGATCTGTGCTTTCACATCCTGAAGATGGGAACGGCTGATGGGAAGGACCGTTCCGTCTTTAAGTACAGCCGTGCCTTCTTTGATCTGCATAATGTGGATCATATTGACAATACAGCCCCGGTCAATATAAATAAACTCTTCTGCTCCCAGCTCTTCATAAACCTGCTGAAGACTCTTCCTCACCTTAGACACTCCGTCCTTTTTTATGATCCTGCTGTTTTTTCCTTCCCGCTCTATATAATGGATCTCTTTGTAAGGAATCCGCTCCAGCCTGCTGTTTGTCTGAATGGTAAAGGTCTTTCCCTCTTCCAGGCCAAGAAGTTTTACCGCATCCGATACGGCGGCGGGCAGGCGCCTTTCCAGGTCATTTTTCGGCACATACCGGAAAATAGAAAGCTCGAAAGCGTCAATGGCGTATTCCACATGGGAGGTGATAAAGATAATCTTTATATTTGGAAGATAGGGCTTTATTTTTTTCGCAAGCTCCATCCCTGTACTTCCCGGCATCTCAATATCCAGCAGGATCAGGTCAAAGAAAAAATGGTCTTCTGTAATGTCATAGAGAAGATTTTCACTGGTAGTATAGGTGAAGATCTCCCCCATACTTCCGCATCTGCGCAGGCATTCTTCTGTAATTTTTTTATGTAAAGAAACCGCCTTCTCTTCATCATCGCAAACTGCAATCCGCAGCATAAGATCACCTCTGAAACTTTATCATATTTTCTAATTTTTTTCTGCCATGACGCTATTTTCTAATAGATCATATAATTCTTTTGTCTCCTTTTCGGTCTTACCATTTACCGCGACAATTCCAGATGCCGTTTCCATGACAACGCGGTCGCTGCACTGAGCATATGCGTACAGCAGATAATCTCCATATTCGCTGTTTCTAAAATGTCCTGCCAAAAGCCGTGCCCCGCCAAAACCATTTGTTCTTCGTCCGGAAGGAACATCTTCCGCATAAGTAACCGACTCAATATCTTTTATGTCTATGTTTTTATCCGGCCAATAGGAAACCTGTATTTCTATGGTATCCCCGTTTACTTTTACCTGTACATCCCCGGTAAAAACAAAAAAACCAGCGACTGCAAAAATCACCACCGTAAACACGATGCTTCCTTTTTTAGCTAAAGTCATCCGGGGTTTTTCCTTTATAAGCTCCTTAGCTGTTCCTGTCCCTTCTTTGGGTTTTGCTGTACACTTTGTATTTAAAAGTATGAGCATGACCACAATATCCACGCATATGATAACCATGAAAGCCATCGGCATCCAATATGGCATATTTTTTTCAAATGCTCCCAATAAAAAAAGCATTCCTGTGATTACAGCCATTCCTGCTCCGGTAATGCGGCACAGCTTTTTTTCATCGTATTTTTCTT
>DWYZ01000242.1 GCA_019118425.1 Candidatus Blautia faecavium
ATCATCTCGGTATGCTGACAGGTCCACTTCTCCGTCAGTAACTTTATTACCTGCTTTTCGATGTGATGCCGTAGATCCCTGGACCTTTCCGGGTTTTCCTGTATCATCTGTGGCTTGGATTCCGATGCCCGTATCTTGGTATGAATTGTCTTCAAATTCTGTTTCAGGCAAATTCTTCCCTTTAATCTTGCGGTACCGGTCAAGCGTTTCTTTTGTTATGGACCCGGATTCCTCATAGAGCCTATGCAATGCTTCACGGTCAGCCTGGTCGTTCAGGTTCGTTATTATCACGGCTTCATCGATCGTCATGCCTTTTTTTAGTTCCCCATTTTCCGCAATGCGGCAGTTCGCCCTGTCTTCCTGGCTGTTAGAAATGTCGTACTTCCTGTACAAGTCCTTATCATCCAAGGCATCCCAGATCCATTGTTCTGCGCGGTCAAAGATGTTAATGTACTTTTTACTCTGCCTAGAATTTTCTTTGAATCCAAGTTTTAGCCCAAGGTAATTTGCCAGGTTGCCGGATTCCTTACGGAACTGTTCATCCACATTCTGTTTTTCCAGGTACAGGTTATATAAATCCCTTATATAGTGGATATATTCCATGCCATATTTACGGCTATGGATATTTGCTTCATACACCAGTATCATCTCGTCGAGCTTTGACTTTGCAACATTACTGTAAACACATGGTATCCCGTCTTTATAGCATGCAAGCCCCTTGTCCTGCAGCAGGCATACCGCAAGGAACCTCCTGTGCCCAGAGATAATGTCGTATTTCCCATCACTGCGCTGCTTCACATGGAGCGGCTGAAGCAGGGAAAATACCCGGATCGATTCCGCTAGTTCCTCGATATCGTAGAGCGCAAACTTTTCATTTGCCTGGTTGGGTAGCAGGTCCTCCCTTTTGACCAGGACAGGTGTAAGGATGTATTTATTATCCGTGCCGTCTTCCGTATCCGTTACCTCTGCGCTTCCCTCCTCCGATGGGCGTGTATCCTGGTCCTGTTTTTCCTTTTCTAATTCTTCCTGTAATATTTCTTTTTCAGCTAAGCTCATGATAATTACCTCCTCTTTTGCTTGATTATCCCATAAACGATAATCCTTGTTTGGCGTAACGAAAAAAAGCCTTATGAAGCAGAACTTTTGCTAATCTCCTGCAGTACCACGCAATTCACTACAAAACGGTCATTTTTCACACCGTAGTCCGCACAGGTAGAGAGCGTAAATATCTGCTTTGCCCCATCTGGTACAAATTCTGTTTGGTAATACGCCTCCTGCCTGGTATAACGGATCCATTCCTTGAAATCTTTTGAGCCGAGCGTATATCCCAGCGTGTAGGTATCGCTGTTATCTTTTGTCCCATAAGCAGCGTAGATCCCACATTTCAAGGTACGGTCCGGAGTATAGATGTAAACATACGGGTTTTCACTCCAAAACTGCTGGCTTTCAAAATTTGACAGTTCCCCGAACATCTGCCCGGAGGCCATATTATGGCCATACAAGATCGTGTGGGCATCCTTTAATTCTTTGTCTGTACCGTCAGGCAGGAAGATCGAACCCAGTATGTTATAGCTTCCATCCATGTGGTGGTTTAAATAATAATCATCTACAGTGCCCTTAAGGATGGCATAGTTCACTTCCGTACCGGGGATACGGATCCATCCTAAGATATCCGGGTTCATAGCCTGCAATCCTTCCCAGTCGATCCCATTCCAATCCTGGGGTACATTTTCCCCACCTTGCCGTCCTTGGCTTCCTTCCTGTAATTGTGTAGAATCAGCCCCATCAACAGTATCCCCTGGGCTATCTCCATCATTGTTAAAATCAGTAAATGCATCCTGTACTTGTGTGCTCTTATATTTTGCGATAATATATGGCAATTCTTCTTTGGCTGCCATAAAAAAAGCGGCAACAGCACCGCATATGAGCAGTACCAAGAGCAATGGTAGCAGGAATCCTCTTTGCTTTTTCTCTGAGATCTTTATCTCTTTTTCTTTTCTTGCAATAATAACCGCCTCTCTTCCTGAAATTAATCTTTAACATGCAGGAAACGGTCAGACTCCCTTAAACTCTTAAAAAAGCTGGCAGCCATGTATCCCTGCGGTCCGGCTTTTTTTCAATCGCCATCTCTAACGCATTCCCTATAGAAAGGACCGTCACACGGGCTTTTGCCCTGGAAACCGCAGTATTCAGCAGATTCCGGTTAAGGAGCGAGGCAGGATGCTCCGGGAGCAGGATCAATACCTCTTCCACCTCAGACCCTTGCGATTTATGTATCGTCATCACCTTGGCAGGAAGTATGTCTTCCATGAACCGTTTATCCAGCCGGAGGAGCTGGTCGGCCAGTTGCACTTCGATATGGGATACTCCTATCGACTTGACCATTCCTATATCCCCATTACAATATCCCATGGCATAATTGTTTATGCTAAAGACCACCTTATCTCCTACCTTAAAGTCGAAACCATGGAAGCGTATACACTCCTGGCCTGGGGCAGCCTTCTCCAGTTCCTGGTTCAGCATATTTGTCCCGATCCTGCCAACCTTAGTAATACTCAGGACTTGTTCTTTCCCGATCGGTTTATTCCCTTTGCAGAGCAGCCCGACAGTTTTTGCAGCCTCCTCTTCTGTTTGGAAATGAATACACCGGAAAGAATCGTCCATAATAAGATCACTATCCCCGGACAGGATATTTGCGCAGTTGCGAATAATACTGGAACCTTGGTCCTGCCGGAGTACATAGCTAAGGTTCACGCGGCAGAACTTTCCACTTTCAAGCAGGTCCCTGAATACAGAACCACACCCTACACTTTCCAATTGGTCTGGATCACCGGATAAGATCACCTGGCAGCCAGTGTCCACAGCCTTTGCCAGGTAATAAAATGTCTCCACATCCACCATTGACATTTCATCTACTACAAGGAGCCCACACCCCAATTTTTCCCCATAATCATTGAGGCCGCTACCAGGAGTGATATTCGCGAGGACATGGATCGTGGATGCCGGGTGTCCAGTGGCATCTTTAAGTACCTGCGCTGCTCTGGCAGTCGGGGCACAAAGGGACACCTTACGGTCCGGATATAAGGCATGGAACAGATGGATGGCACCCTGTATGATGGTCGTTTTTCCTGTACCCGGCTTCCCGCACAAAAGGATCACATTATGACTGCCCATTGCCCGGAACAGCTCTTTTTGTGAATCCAGATACTCTATCCCCATTGCGCTTTCCAAATCCGAGATCTGCTCTTCGCTGACCAACTGCCCAGGGGCTGTCGAATCCAGACGCAGAATATTCCGTGCAATCTCACGCTCCTGGTTATATCTTAAATTATAAGATACATAGCCATCCTCGATCCGTATCTCAAGCATCGTATGCATGACCGCAAATAGGTAGACTGGGGAAACAGCCCATGGCCAGGCAGACTGTTTCAGGAGCCTGTTATATAGACGGATCAGTTCTTTGATCCTTATCCTGGTATTCCCCCTCTCCTCGTTTGCCCGTATAAGCTCCCATGCGGCGGCTTTCAACCTTTCAGGGGCATACATGCTCCCCTTATAATATCTGGCCATATAGTCTGCCCGTACAAACCCGATCTTTAATTCCCGGCACAGGCGGTAAGGGTTCTCACGGACTTTTTCCAGTGCGTCCCCTTTATATTTCCGGAGCAGCTTGTCTATTTCGATAAATTCCAGGCCAAATTGGGAAAGTTCCATGAATAGCTCTTCCATCTGCGTGATATAACGCATCTGTTCTAAAAGTGGGGCCATGAACCTGGATGAACCTGGAATCTTCTTCAGATACCCTTCAGGGTCTTCCATGGTTTTCAAATTCCCTATATCCCCATCCAATCCGGAAAGGATCCTGTTTGCAGTCTTTCCTGAAATGCCTTTCACGGTATTGAGATAATATAGGCTGTATGACTTACGGGATGTGCATATCCTGGAAGACTTTACTAAATAACGGTTTCCTTTTTTATGGTCAACTTCCAGTTCCAGAGGCATTTCCGGAGCGACCAAAGGAAGTTTCCCTTCACATACAATCTGATTCCTTCCATCGCTTTCCACCAGCTCTTCAGGGATATACGAAAAGATAGTAAATCCATCCGCTTCATCCCTTGGTAACAGTATCCTGATCACTTTTCCATGCAACAGCATATATCCAGCCTCCTCTCTCTAAGTTTTGTCACCGCCTAGTTTTGGGAAATTCAAAACGCAATTTTCCTGTATCATGGTCGTATATCAGGGAGGCGTCAAATGTATTCCCGCTTTTTGCATGGAATCCCTTCAATACCCCTGTACTCCCTTTCCTGCAAAGGGAAATAACCTGCTTTTCCGTAAGCATTTTCCCGCAGACCTTGCCGATGGAAAACCTGCAGCCAGGATACCCGGAACAGCCATATCCCCAAGGATGTTTCCTTATAGGCTTCCCGCATGCCGGACATGGCGCATCTATTTCCATTTCCTTTTTGTTTGCATAACCAGACTTATTAAATTGTGCCTTTTCAAGATCCCCTAACAGTTCATTGAGATATGCCAGTATTTTCTGGTATGCGCTGCCATATCCTTCTACGCCCTCCCGTACATTTTTAATATATTCTTCGCATTTCGCCGCGGTCATGGGATCCGTAAGGCTACTTCCGCTCAAGTTCTCAATATAAGCCCTACCCATCTCCGTAATATAGAGTCCTTGCTTCTTTTGTTCCATATATCCAGTTGTGATCAGTTCTTTGATGATTGCCGCACGGGAAGACGGCTGACCAATGCCATGAGCTTCCTGTAGGATGTTTTTATAATCCCCTTTGGGAAGATATTTATGGAGGTTCTCCATTGCATCAATTAAAAGTGCCTGCGTAAACCTTTTAGGCGGCCTGGACTGGACCGTATGGATCCTCTTTTCCTGTATTTTCAGAATCTCTTCTTCCGATAATGCAGGAAGAATCCTTTCACCAGGAGAACGGTCAAAGATCCGGGTGAACCCTTCATCAAGCACCCGGCTGCCAGCTGCAGTAAATAAATCTTTTCCTGCCAGGAACAAGTATTTTGTCTTCTCCTCGGCAAGCGGCGGAAGGAATGCCGAAAGGAACCGTTTATAGATCATGGTACAGATATTACGTTCCTTTTCTTCAAGGCTTGATAAATCCATTATTTTCCCTGTCGGGATCAACGCATCATGGCTGGACTTTTCTACCTCTTTATTGTTCACATAGCGGCTGTCATTCCGCACACGGTCTATATCCGCCTGGGTCAGCCCCTTAACCACGGTATCCATCCCTGGTATTACCATTACTGCCCTAAGGAGTTTCGGAAGTTCTCTTGCTTTTTCAGATGAGATATACCTGCAGTCGGTTCTCGGATAAGAGAGCAGTTTGTACTTTTCATAAAGATTCTGGATACATGCAAGGACCGTTTCTGGTGTATATCCATATTTTTGGCCTGCTTCCACTTGGATATCTGTCAGTTTGTAAAGCTGTGGAGGAAGCCTTTCCATTATTTTTTTCTTAACTGAAACTAATTCCAGGGTATCCCCGCATCGGCCGAGGACTTCCTGGGCATCCTTTTTTTCCTCAAAAGGCTGTTCTCTCCATTTCTCATCGCAGTAGAAAGCGTTGATCTCTCCCGATACTGCCACTGGTAGGTAACTGCTTTTGGGTTGGAATGTATCTATCGCCCTGCAGTTATCATAGACCAATTTCAGCGTAGGTGCTTTCACCCTCCCGACCCGCATATTAAATCCTGCCCGTACCGTATAGCCAACGGACATGTTATATCCGATCAGCCAATCAAAACGGCTCCTGATCCGGTATGCCTGGGTCATCCGGACATCTCTTGGCTCTTTATGGTAGTCGGTCAATCCATGGAGTGATTCCAGTATCCCTTTTTTTGTTAAGTCTTTTTCGAAAAAACGGTATGTTTTCATATCCTGCAGGTGGAGTCTTTGTTCGATCAGGTCATAGATACCATTCCCTTCCAGATCGCTGTCCGTCCCCACTATGATCCCGTCATAGTGCCTGCTCTGGATTCTGGCCTTCAGCTCCTGGAAAATCTTCACATTACCTACGCCGGTGGCAAATGTCT
>DWYZ01000243.1 GCA_019118425.1 Candidatus Blautia faecavium
ATCCGCACTGTGAAGCTTCCGGATATGAAGGCGGGAAGCCATACTCTGGTATTGGAGATTCCTTATAATTCTAAAGTGAACATTGAGGCAATGTTCCTTCTGGGAGACTTTAAGGTGACAGTGACCGGAAGAGAGCAGAGACTCTATGCTCCGAATAAGACGGCTGCCTTTTCTGACCTGGCAAGACAGGGTTATCCTTTCTACGGCGGAAATATTACCTATAAGATTCCGTTTAAGAGTGAAGGAAAGAAAGTAGCAGTTCGCGCTACCATGTTCCGTTCTCCGGTGATGAAGGTGGCTGTGGACGGACAGGAGAAGGGCTATATTGCATATTCTCCCTATGAGGCGGATCTTGGAGTACTGTCTTGCGGAGAGCATGTGCTGGAGCTTACGGTATTTGGCAACAGGGTAAATACCTTCGGCACTTTACATAACTGTAACCAGACAGAAGAATGGTTTGGCCCGAATGCATGGAGAACAGAAGGAGACCAGTGGGCATACGAATATCAGCTTCGTCCTACTTATCTGATGAAGGCTCCGATTATTAAAACGGAAGTATAATCCATTGCTGCGGGCAACGAGTCAAAAGGACATGTTTACGATCCATTTGGCGGCTTCTGCAAGGGGCAAAAGGGGCTGCCGCACTAAGTTAGTGCGATGGTCCCGTTTTTATTTCTCGACAGCCCCAGTCCTTTTTGCTATAGGTTGGCCGTAATTATCATTTGCTGTATGGCTGCGGCCAATGTGATCTACTATTGAGAGGCAAACTTTAAAATTCACATTGTTCTATTGATGGCTGGGTAAAAATAACAGCGAAACATAAACAGTACCATAAAAAATTTATAAAAATGTTTATAAAGGTTTGTGTTTTAAGAAAAAGAATGGTATAGTGGAAGCATAAGAATCCTGGCTATGGCAGACAGACAAGAAATCAGTCAGGAGAGAAGAAAATGAAAGTAAGTATCAGAGATTTAAGTAAAATTACTGGCTTTTCCCCGGCTACCATATCCAATGCGCTGAACCATAAAAAAGGTGTGAACCGGGAGACGGCAGAAGAGATTTTCCGGGTAGCCCGGGAAACAGGATATTTGAATGCCAATGCGGTGACGAAGATCCGTCTGCTCATTTTTAAGAAAAACGGGCAGATTATTGAGGATACTCCTTTTTTCCAGAGCCTGATCGAAGGCTTTGAGGAAGAATGCCACCGTTTGGGCTATGAGATGGTGATCTCCCGCGCGGACCAACGAGAAGCAGATTACGAAAATCAGGTAAAGGAGCTTCTTCATGAGCAGGGATCCGCTGTGGTGGTTTTGGCTACAGAAATGATGGATGGAGATTTGGAACCGTTCCGAAATGCGCCGTGTCCGCTGATCCTCCTGGATCACTGGTCAGAGTCCATGGAATTTAACGCAGTTCTGATCAATAATGCAGATGCGGCACGTATGATGACGGAACATCTTTTAAATTATGGACATAAAGAGATCGGATATCTGAAAGGATCTTTTCGCATCAAAGGATTTCGTTCCAGGTATGTAGGTTTTTTGACTGCCCTTCGCAAAAAAAAGATTCCATACCGGGAGGAATATACGGTAACTCTGGGAACCTCATTAAATGACGCCTATCAGGATATGCTGAAATACCTGGAAAAGAATCCGGTTCTGCCCACTGCATATTTTGCAGATAATGATATGATCGCATTGGGAGCTATGAAGGCCCTTCAGGAAAAGGGATATCGGATACCAGAGGATGTTTCTATCGTGGGATTTGATGATCTTCCATTTAGTGAAATCAGTTCTCCGGGGCTGACCACCCTTCGGGTACCGAACCGGGAAATGGGAAAGATGGCTGTGCGCCGTGCTGCGGAGCTGATCGAAGGTATTGCGGCCGACGCAGTAACGAAGACCCAGGTATGCCCGAAGATCGTGTATCGGGATACGGTGAAGAGGATTTTGGAGTGAAGGAGTTGCTGTAAGATAAAAAACAGTTTTCCTGTACAAATGTAGAATGAGGGTATCCTAAAAGTTGTTTCGTGACTTTTAGGACACCCTTTTTTAGGTTGAGAAGGGATGATTGGAAGTTTTTAATAGGGAGGATGGAGAAAAAAATAAGATACAGAATGTAAAAAAGGCTTTTTGTCCATTCTGATGGAACGGGATTGATGCTATGATGATTACATCAAATAACAGAAACGAACAGGAGGTAAAACAATGAATAAGAAGAGGATCATCAGCCTGATGGCAATAGCTGCCCTGACCGGAACCACTATTTTTTCGGCAGTTCCTGCATTCGCTGAATCCACAGGAGCGAAGGATGCAGATGGAAACTGGGTAAAAGAAGAGGCTACCATCACCTTGGGCATGGGGGCGACTGCTTCTAATACAGGTATGGAAGCAGTTATGGAACTAGCAGAAGAAACGCTCGGGATCACCATAGAAAAAGTGATCGTACCGGAAGGAGAAGACCTGGATAACTGGCTGAAAACAAATCTGGCTTCAGGAAGTGCACCGGATATTATCTCCTATAATACAGGAGCACAGTTAAAGAGCCTGAACCCCAGTGAATACTTTGCGGATTTAAGCGGATATGATTTTGTGGACAATCTGGATGGTTCCTTTATTGAAGCGGCTTCCGTAGACGGAAAATTATACGGTGTTCCAGCCGGCTCTTCCCAGGCAGGCGCGATCTTTTATAACAAGGCTATTTATGAAGAATACGGTCTGGAAATCCCTAAGACATGGGATGAGTTCATTGCCAACTGCGATGTACTGAAAGAAGCGGGAGAAACTGCGATCATCGGAAGTTATGCGGAAAAATGGACTACCCAGGTGCCCCTTCTGGCAGACAACTACAATGTTGTAACTGCAGTTCCAGATTTTCCGGCTGAGTTTGAAGCAGGAGATGCAAAGTACGCCACAACACCGGAAGCACTTCGCAGTTGGGAAAAGCTTGAGCAGAGTGCACAGTATTTTAACAGCGATTATATGGCAACGTCCTATGATGATGGATGCGACATGATCGTAAATGGAGACGGAGCCCACTGGATCATGCTTACTCAGGCATTCAGCAATATCGTGGATCTTTACGGGGATGAGGTAAACAATATCGGTGTATTTGCTATGCCGGGAGATGATGCAGACACAAATGGACTTACCGTCTGGATGCCGGGCGCACTGATCGCAAATAAGAATGCAGAAAATCTGGATGCAGTACTTAGATTTTTGGATTTCTTCGTTTCTACAGAGGCCATGGATGCGTATACCGGAGCCCAGTCAGTGAATGGTCCGATGTGTGTAAAAGGATATGAACTGCCTGAGTCTACGCCGGAAGCTATCCGTGTGGATCTTCAGAAATACTTTGACGAAGGCAATACCGCACCGGCAATGGAATTTATGTGTTCCGTAAAAGGCTCCAACTGCCCGTCTATCTGCCAGGAACTTGGAAGCGGCCAGACAACAGCAGAAGAAGCTGCAGCAAAATATGACGATGATTGCTACAAGATGGCTGTACAGCTGGGAATTGACTGGGATAATTAAAGAATCAAAAAAGAGTCGGGAGAAGGCTTCGGCCTTCTCCTTATTAAAAGGGTGATATTATGAATAAAAAGAAAATTTATACAGCCGGTTTTGCGATCCCGGCTTTGCTGGCCTATAGCATATTCTTCATTCTGCCCACCATTATGTCCTTTTTCTTTAGCTTAACGGTATGGGATTTCGAGGGATTTACATTTTGCGGTCTGAAGAATTTTCAGATGTTTTTGTCTGACTCCTCTCTTTACAGCAGTATCAGCCATACATTGATCTACGCGCTTTTGACTTCCGGGGCAAAGCTGCTCTTGGGATTCTGCATCGCTTTATTTTTGACTTCCTATATTAAAACAAAGAATATCCTTCGGGCAGTGATTTATTTTCCTAATCTTGTAAGTACGATCGCGGTGGGTATTACATTTAAAGTTCTGATGCATCCGTCCAGAGGCCTTATAAACAGCGTACTGGAAGTGCTGCATCTGCCTACGCCGGACTGGCTGGGCGATATTAAGCTGGCACTTTTTTCAGTGGCCGGTGTAGATGTCTGGAAAGGCGTTGGTATTGCCACGATCATTTTTATAGCCGGCATAGAATCCATTGATTCTTCTTATCTGGAGGCAGCGTCCATCGATGGCGCTACCTGGTGGCAAAAAGTCCGTTACATTACACTCCCATTGTCTGCCTCCTCCAGAAATTCCATTATCATACTTTCTCTGATCGGCGGTCTGCGGGCTTTCGACCTGATCTGGAGTATGACAGGAGGCGGACCGGGCTTTGCTTCTGACGTACTGGCATCCGTTATCTATAAGCAGTACGCATCCGGATACTATGGACTTTCTACAGCCGGCAATGTGGTAATGCTGGTCCTTGTTGCAGCAATAGGCTTTCCGCTGCAGAAAATTCTCAGATCCAAAGAGGAGGAGATCGCATGAGCAGAAAAACAAAATTGACAAGATGGGTGGGCGACATTCTAGGCTGTGCCCTGGCGTTTGTGATCTTTATTATCCCCTTCCTTTTTATGTTTTTAAATTCACTTAAAGACAGAGCCGGCGCGAACAAAAGGGAACTTTCCCTGCCAGATGTCTGGCACTTTGAAAATTATCTGGAGGTGCTGCAGAGCAATCATTACCAGGTATTAACCGCATTTAAAAACAGTGCGGTCATCACACTTTTTACTGTGATCGGGCTGGTGATCGCCGGCTCTATGGCCGGATATGTAATTGCGAGACGATCAGACAAAAAGATGAAATGGATCGGCGGATATTTTACATTGGGCCTGATGCTGCCGGCAGCCATCCTTCCCAGTATCTGGATCCTCCAGGGCCTGCATATTTTTAAAACCTTATTTGGCCTGATCATGATAGAAGTTGCCTTAAATCTCCCATTTACTATCATGCTTTATCAGGGATTTATCTGTACGGTTCCGGTGGAATTGGAAGAATCCGGGTACCTGGACGGATGCGGCCGTCTGCAGCTGTTTTTCAAAATTATCATGCCTCTTTTGAAGCCAGTTACTGCGACAATCTGTATCATTAATGCGGTTGGCATTTTTAATGACTTTACCAATCCACTGTACTTCCTGCCTGGTGCAGAGAACGTGACCGTTCAGCTGACGCTGTATAATTACCTTTCCATGTATGCCAGTGAGTATCATTTGCTTTTTGCAGATGTATTGCTGATCACCATTCCCATGTTGGTCGTATTCCTGCTGTTTAATAAGCAGATCGTATCCGGTATGACTGTGGGCGCCGTAAAAGGCTAAAAAAAACTTTTTTCCGGATCGTATAAAGGGTATAATGAGACGGGTGGTGATGAAATGAAATTTAAGAAAAAAATTGTGGCTTTGTTTCTTGGATTTGCAGTTGCTGTTTCCGTTATCGTAAGTATTTCTTATACCTATATTTATACGATGGACTCTATGAGTGAACGAAAAAGTACCATGCGCTATCTTGCCAGCATGAACTGTAAACAGTTTGAAAATCTTTTATCCCAGATGGGATCGGTGTATGAATACCTGCTTTCGGATATGGATTTTCTGGAGGCTATCAGAAACCTGTCCTCCAAAAAGTATGAAGATGATTCCGATTCGGCCTGGTCCAGCGATGAGGGATATACCGTGCAGAGAAAGCTGAATATAGTTTATATTTATCAATTTTATCGTGTGGTATATTTTAATAAAAATGG
>DWYZ01000244.1 GCA_019118425.1 Candidatus Blautia faecavium
AAATGCGGCCTCATTTTCTTTCATAAAGTTCTTTAATTTTGTCTTATCCTGTGCGTATGCCAGAAAGCCGAATACTTGTCTGATGTCGCTGTGGAACCACTCCAAGTTTTTGAAGGAACGTACCTCCGGCAGGTTCATAGGGTAATCAGCGATCATCCCCAGCATAGCCTCATCAAGTCCTGAAAGATCCAGAAGCTCCTTCAGTGTCCTGGGCCCATCCCAGGCCTGCTGACCAAAATAGACAACGAGCGTGATTACGGGTTTCAGCTTATCATCCTTTTTCATCCCTGATAAAAATTCTGCTCTTTCAATAAGATCCTTAGCCTGTCTGTGGGAAGTATAGAGCTGTTTCCATTGTTCGTAATAGATGGCGGCATCCGTGTTCATCACACGTATGGGCATAGCGTAATGAACCCTCGTCTGGTTCTGCAGGGCCACTAAGACTACATGGCAGTTTAGCTGCACTTTGTTGATAAGGTCAACGATATTTACATTGGCCTGCAGGATCACCCCTTGTCCGTATACCCTGGGAACGGGGATGACGGGATCCATTTCTTTAATGTCATCGGCGCGGATCATTTGCTGTCCATGGTATATATAGCCGTTTAGGAGATCGGCGAACCGGTCTTTACGTTTAAAGTAGTCCTTTGAGATATTATTCTGTTCCTGCATAGGCATCTTCCTTTCCAGACAGAGAAAGATGACGAAAGAAGAACATTTTGTACTTACATTATAAAAAAGTTCTTGTTAAATGCAACGTCTTTCTATGTCTTTTAGTTGATTTTAATTCTTACGTTTTGCATAGGGAAATTTCGACCGAACGGTCTGAATAAGGATTTTCTTTATCATATGAAATTTGTTTACAACAGTCAATAAATAATCTTTAAAAAATTTAAGAAGAATATATAAAAAAGTAAAGTATTGGAAAAGAAAAAAGAGTGTGGTATGATAGGCATAAATTTAAACGGAAGGATGCAGTGAATGCGTCAAAAGGAGGAAAAAATGAATCCCTATCTATCAGTCATCCTTTGGGCTGTGGGAATTGTTCTTTTGTTTATCCTGCTGATTTTCTGGGATAATCGAAAAAGAAAAAAGCTGGTCAAAAGAAAGATTAAAAGGATTTACGGAACTGTGCCGGACAGAGAATACGATGCAGGAGATATAGAAAAGATCTCCAGATATTTCCGGAGAAAAAGTCAGGGAAAAGAATTTGTCATAGACGATATCACCTGGAACGATCTGGATATGGACCGGATCTACATGCAGATAAATCAAACTATGTCTTCCCCCGGGGAGGATTACCTTTACGCCATGCTGCGCATGCCTCTTTTTCGTAAAGAGGAGATCAGGGAAAGGGATGAACTGATCAAATTTTTCCAGACACACGAAAAAGAAAGGATCCAGCTTCAGCTTATGCTGTCTGAAGTGGGGAAGACCAGGCTTGGCTCTTTGTCAGAAACGATCTTTGCTCTGGAAAGCTCTCCCAAGGTTTCCGTGGGAATCCATGTGGTCATGCTGGCGGCTCTTGTTTTCAGTCTGGCGGTGGTGCTGCCGATTTCTCCCCTCCGGGGATTTTTTCTGTTTTTTATTCTAAGTGTGGCCAATATAACCCTATACTTTGCAGGAAAAGACAGAAAGCTGGTGGAGCTTTATCTGGATTGTCTTTCCAGCCTTCTGCGCATACTTTCCGTGGCGGACAGGATGGAGACGGCAGACTGGCCGGCTACGAAAAAACAGATGGACCACATTCGGGAAGGAAAAAAAGCTTTTCGCAGCTTTCGCAGAAAGGCAGTCTTTCTTACCAGCAAGAATGCGGGTTCCGGTGATCCCTTGCAGATCGTTTTAGAGTATGTCCGTATGGTTTTTCATGTGGATATCCTCACCTATAATTCTGTACTTAAAGAAGTACAGGATAAGACAGATAAGATCATGCTTCTTTTAGACAGTATGGGAGAACTGGATGCAGCGATTTCTGTGGCGTCTTTTAGAGAACTGCTGGTGCTAAAAAGCAAACCGGTTTTTGAGGATTATAATGGGGGACAAGTCCGAATGGAAGTGGAAGATCTGTATCATCCTTTGATCCAGGAAGCCGTTGCCAACAGCATGTACGCGGAAGGAGGGACGCTGGTCACCGGGTCGAATGCGTCCGGCAAGTCTACCTTCCTGAAAAATATAGCGGTCAATGCTATTCTTGCCCAGACCATTGTCACCTGTACCTGCAGCTCTTATCACGCGCCTTTTTTCAGAGTAATGACTTCTATGGCGCTGCGGGATGATCTGTCCGGCGGGGAGAGCTACTTTATCGTAGAGATCAAATCTTTAAAAAGGATTTTAGATGAATCTAAGAAAAAGGTTCCTCTTCTGTGCATTATCGATGAAGTGCTGCGGGGGACGAATACTATAGAGCGTATTGCCGCTTCCTCCAGGATTTTAAGGGAACTGGATAAGCCGTGGGTCCTTCCTTTTGCCGCTACTCATGATATTGAATTGTCCTATATCCTTTCGGGGATTTATCACAATTATCATTTTGAAGAGGAGATAAAGGATAGAGAGGTAGTTTTTAATTATCTTTTGCAGAAGGGACGCGCTACCACGAGAAATGCCATCCGGCTTTTAGAGATGCTGGACTATGACAGAGAAATCGTGGAGGATGCCCGTGGCGCTGCGGAAGAATTCGAGAGCACCGGAGTTTGGAAATCCCTTGGGGAGGAGAAAGCAGATTGAAAGTAAACTTTCAAACTGTGATTATAGACGCGTGCACCGTGCTTGCGGGTAAAATGAAATGCGTCAGAAAGAGGTAAGAATGAAAGTAGAGATTTATACAGACGGGGCGGCCCGGGGGAATCCGGACGGACCGGGAGGATACGGGACCGTCCTGCATTTTACAGATAAGAATGGGCAGCTCCATGTGCGGGAGTTCAGCCAGGGCTATAAAAAAACAACGAATAACAGAATGGAGCTTATGGCGGCTATCGCGGGGCTGGAGGCTTTGATCCGACCCTGCCAGGTGGAGCTTTACTCAGATTCTAAGTATCTGGTGGATGCCTTTAACCAACACTGGATCGATTCCTGGATAAAGAAGAACTGGAAGCGGGGAAAGAACGAGCCGGTGAAAAATGTGGATCTGTGGAAGCGTCTGCTAAAAGCCATGGAGCCTCATAAGGTAACCTTTATCTGGGTAAAAGGACACGATGGACATCCGGAGAATGAACGGTGCGACTTTTTAGCTACCTCCGCTGCCGATGGAGAGGAACTCATTGAAGATACAGTGCTTTTGGACGGAGGAGTTTCGTAACTATGTGCCGGTGATTGTTTGCCGCTTTAAGTTGTTAAAATACAGGGGAATTTCCTTGACAAATAAAAATACTGTTTGTATACTTCATATTAGCGACAAAAAGCGAAGAAAAAGGCCTGGAAGGGAAAGAGTACTTTAAGGAAAGCAGACAGAGAGCAGCCGGCTGGTGAGAGGCGCCTGTGGAACTTAAGGGAATACATCCCGGAGCTGCGCACCGAAGAACAGTAGGCTGCGACGGAATGGCGCCCGTTACAGCGCTTAAGTGGCGATCGTCACTTACTAAGGCAGGAAATGCGAGTTTTCTGCGAATTTAGGTGGTAACGCGGGACCCGGTTCTCGTCCTAAAAGGACAGAACCGGGGATTTTATTTATATATTGCTGAGTCATAAGCTGACCGGCGCCAATATTCAGCGGGAGATCACCCAGAAAATCTCTCTGCTCACAGGAGGAAAAGAGAATGACAGTTTGGGAAGAATTAAAGGCCCGTGGCCTGATCGCTCAGGTAACGGACGAGGAAGAGATCAAGGAGATGGTGAATAACGGAAAAGCCACCTTTTATATTGGCTTTGACCCTACTGCTGACAGCCTGCATGTAGGGCATTTCATGGCGTTGTGCCTGATGAAGAGACTGCAGATGGCGGGAAATAAGCCCATCGCCCTCTTAGGGGGAGGAACCGGAATGATCGGCGATCCTTCCGGAAGAACCGACATGCGTCAGATGATGACGAAGGAGACGATTCAGCATAACATCGACTGCTTTAAAAAGCAGATGGAGCGCTTCATCGACTTCTCCGACGGCAAGGCCATTATGGTAAATAATGCAGACTGGCTTTTGGATTTAAATTATGTGGAGCTTTTAAGGGAAGTGGGACCGCATTTTTCCGTAAACCGTATGCTCACGGCTGAGTGCTACAAGCAGCGTATGGAAAGAGGCTTAAGCTTTTTAGAGTTTAATTACATGATCATGCAGAGCTACGACTTTTACATGCTGTACCAGAAGTACGGCTGCACCATGCAGTTCGGAGGAGATGACCAGTGGAGCAATATGCTGGGCGGCACAGAGCTGATCCGCCGTAAGCTTGGCAAGGATGCCTACGCCATGACCATCACCCTTTTATTAAACTCAGAAGGCAAGAAGATGGGCAAGACCCAGTCAGGAGCCGTATGGCTGGATCCCAATAAGACCTCTCCTTTCGATTTTTATCAGTATTGGAGAAACGTGGACGATGCGGATGTGATTAAATGTATGCGCCTTCTTACCTTCCTTCCTCTTGAGGAGATCGAAGAGATGGCGAAATGGGAAGGCAGTCAGTTAAATAAAGCGAAAGAGATCCTTGCTTATGAGCTGACCAATCTTGTACATGGGGAAGAAGAGGCGAAGAAAGCCCAGGAAGGAGCGAGAGCTCTCTTCGGCGGCGGAGCGGATACAGCGAATATGCCTACGGCAGAGCTTACAGATGAGGACTTTACCGATGGAGAGGTGGATCTGATCACCCTTCTTGTAAAGACAGGACTTGTTCCCACCCGTTCTGAGGGCCGCCGCGCCATTGAGCAGGGAGGCGTTTCCATTGACGGAGAAAAGGTGACGGACATCCGCTGCATGGTTTCGAAAGAAAGCCTTTTAGGCGATGGCATCGTGCTAAAACGCGGCAAAAAGAAATTCTATAAGGTATGTGCAAAATAAAAGACACTAGGAGGAGATTTCAATGAAGAAATACGGAGTGAACGAGCTTCGAAAGATGTTTCTGGACTTTATGGAGAGCAAGGGGCATCTTATCATGAAGAGCTTTTCTCTGGTTCCACAGGGAGATAAGAGCCTTCTTCTGATCAATGCAGGCATGGCGCCCTTAAAGCCCTATTTTACCGGTGCGGAGATCCCGCCCCGCAAGCGTGTGGCTACCTGCCAGAAATGTATCCGTACAGGAGATATCGAGAATGTAGGAAAGACGGCACGCCATGGTACCTTCTTTGAGATGCTGGGTAATTTTTCTTTTGGAGATTATTTTAAGAGAGAAGCCCTCCGCTGGTCCTGGGAATTTCTGACAGAGGTAGTGGGACTGGAGCCGGAGCGTTTGTATCCTTCTGTATATTTGGACGATGATGAAGCCTTTGATATTTGGAACAAGGAGATCGGCATACCGGCCGAGCGGATCTTCCGTTTCGGAAAAGAAGATAACTTCTGGGAGCATGGAGCAGGCCCCTGCGGCCCTTGTTCTGAGATCTACTACGACAGGGGAGAAAAGTACGGCTGCGGAAAGGAAGGCTGTACCGTAGGATGTGACTGCGATCGTTACATGGAAGTGTGGAACGATGTGTTCACCCAGTTTGAAAACGATGGAAACGGAAATTATACAGAATTAAGTCAGAAGAACATAGACACAGGGATGGGTCTGGAGCGTCTGGCAGTGGTAGTCCAGGATGTGGATTCCATCTTTGACGTGGATACTATCTGTGCCCTGCGCAACCTTGTCTGCGAGGTGGCCGGAAAAGAATACGGAAAGGTTTATAAGGACGATGTGTCCATTCGTCTGATCACGGACCATATCCGCTCCGCAACCTTTATGATCTCCGATGGGATCATGCCTACTAATGAAGGAAGAGGTTATGTGCTCCGCCGCCTGATCCGCCGGGCTGCCCGCCACGGCAGACTGTTAGGCATCCAGGGAACCTTCCTTGCCAAGCTTTCCGAGATGGTGATCCAGGGAAGCAAGGATGGTTATCCGGAGCTGGAAGAAAAGAAAGAATTTATCTTTAAGGTCCTCACCAATGAGGAGAACCAGTTTAATAAGACCATAGACCAGGGCCTTCGCATCCTTTCTGACCTGGAGGAGGCAATGAAGGAAAAAGGAGAGAAAACCCTTTCCGGAGAGGATGCCTTTAAATTATACGACACCTATGGATTCCCGCTGGATCTGACCAAGGAGATCCTGGAGGAAAAGGGTTATGGTATCGACGAAGAAGGCTTTAAGAAGGCTATGGACCAGCAGCGTACCAAGGCAAGGGAAGCCAGAGAAGTGACCAACTATATGGGCGCGGACGCTACTGTCTATGATGAGATCGACCTTTCCGTGACATCAGAATTCGTGGGCTATGACCAGCTTTCCTGTACCTCTGCCATCCGTGTGGTTACCACAGAGACAGAAATCGTAAATGCATTGATGGAAGGACAGAAGGGAACCATCATTGTAGACAAGACGCCTTTCTATGCCACCATGGGCGGACAGGAAGGCGATACCGGTGTGATCCAGTCAGAAAACGGAAGGTTTATCGTGGAGACCACCATTAAGCTGAGAGGCGGCAAATACGGCCATGTAGGCCATATGGAATCCGGCATGCTTTCCCTTGGGGAAGAGGTGACTCTTAAGGTAGATGAAGCCGGACGTAAAGATACAGAGAAAAACCACAGCGCTACCCATCTGCTCCAGAAAGCTTTAAAGACGGTTCTGGGCTCCCATGTAGAGCAGAAAGGTTCTCTTGTTACGCCTGACAGACTGCGTTTTGACTTTGCCCATTTCCAGGCAATGACCACAGAAGAGATCGAACAGGTGGAGGCTCTGGTGAATCAGCAGATCCAGGCAGCCCTTCCGGTCCGCACAGATGTGATGGACCTTGAGGAGGCGAAAAAATCCGGAGCCATGGCTCTTTTTGGAGAAAAGTATGATCAGAAGGTGCGGGTAGTTTCCATGGGAGACTTTTCCAAGGAATTGTGCGGCGGTACCCACGTGGCAAACACCAGCTCCATTATGCTTTTTAAAATCTTATCAGAATCCGGAATTTCCGCAGGCGTCCGCCGTATAGAGGCTCTCACCGGAAACGGCGTGCTTGCGTATTACAGAAACCAGGAGGAGACGCTCCATGAGGCAGCTAGGGCCTTAAAGGCAAGTCCTTCCGAGGTTCCAGAAAAGATCGCCCATCTTCAGGGTGAGATCAAGACCCTGCAGAGTGAGAACGAATCCTTAAAGAGTAAGCTGGCTAAGGACGCCCTTGGAGATGTGACGGATAAGGTGACAGAGGTAAAAGGCGTGAAGCTTCTTGCAGCCTGTGTGGAAGGCGTGGATATGAACGGCCTTCGTGACCTGGGAGACCAGCTAAAAGAAAAGATCGGAGAAGGCGTAGTCGTCCTTGCTGCCGTAAACGAGGGCAAGGTGAATCTCCTGGCCATGGTTACGGAGGAAGCCCAGAAGGCAGGCGCCCATGCTGGAAATCTGATCAAGGCCGCAGCAGCCATAGTAGGCGGAGGCGGCGGCGGACGCCCCAACATGGCCCAGGCCGGAGGAAAGAAACCAGAGAAGGCGGCAGAGGCGATAGAGGCTGTGGCTGGAATTCTGGAAGGGCAGTTAAAATAAGAGCAAAAGCCCTTTCATGACAGGCGCAAACAGCTTTTGGACACAGGTTAGACACAAATTTTTTGCAAAATTACCCAAAAGCTGTTGACGAAAGTCAAGGCTATGATATATAATAATTCTTGTGCAAGAAAAATACCCAGACAGTTGTATTTTAGCACAATCTACAACTGGAGGGAGGTTAGGTGTGAGTCTATGTCAAACGTTATCGTAAAAGAAAACGAGACTTTAGATAGCGCTCTTCGCAGATTTAAGAGAAGCTGTGCTAAAGCAGGCATTCAGCAGGAGATCCGCAAGAGAGAGCATTACGAGAAACCAAGCGTTCGCCGTAAGAAAAAATCTGAAGCCGCAAGAAAACGTAAATATAATTAATTGTGCGCGAAAATCCCTGACATTCCGTCAGGGATTTTTAACTAATCTCAAATATATGCGGGATCTGAAAACCCTATTTAAACTCAACAGATATAAGAAGGAATTTACAAGAAGGAAAAAGGAAAAGTATGAATTTGATCATTATGCCTCTGAAAAAAATAGCAAAACTATTATTTAACCGAATATTTTACGTGGCATTTGCAATTTTGATCCAGCTGGGCTGGATTCTGATCATGGTATGGAGGCTTACAGAATACTCAAGATATATATCTATTGGGATCAGTATCGTCAGCATTATCGTGGTTTTATGGATCGCGAATAAAAAGATCAATCCTTCCTATAAGCTGGCCTGGACACTGCTGATCATGGGCGTGCCGGTTTTCGGACTCGTTCTTTATCTTTTATTCGGGCAGTCCAGGATCGCACGGAAGATGCAGAAACGCTTTCAGACGATCATACAATGCAGTTCTTCCTATCTGAAGGAAGAACCCGTCACAAGAGAAAAACTGAAAAAAGCGGATGAATCTGCGTTTGTACAGTCAGAATATATCCGAAAGGAATCCGGTTATCCTATCCATGAAAATACTACCACAGAATATTTTCAGGTAGGGGACGATATGTTTCCGGTGCTTGTCCGGGAACTGAAGGAGGCTAAACATTATATTTATATTGAATACTTTATCATTAATGACGGCGTAATGTGGAGGACGATCCTGAATATCTTAGAGAAGAAGGCGGCGGAGGGAGTGGACGTCCGTCTGATTTATGACGACTTCGGCTGTCTGACCACCCTTCCTCATAAGTATTATGAATTCCTGCGGAGTAAAGGGATCAAATGTATGGTGTTCAACCCTTTCCGTCCCATCTTAAATGTGATTTTAAATAACAGGAGTCACCGAAAGATCTGTGTGATCGATGGCCATACCGGATTTACCGGAGGAATCAATCTGGCGGACGAATATATTAACAGAAAAAAACGTTTCGGGCACTGGAAGGATACGGCTGTGATGCTGAAAGGTGAGGCAGTATGGAATATGACGGCTATGTTCCTGCACATGTGGACAGTGGTGACGGGATCGAAAGATATACCTGATTTCGAAAATTATCTTCCCCATAAATATCATCCGGATCCGTTTGAATCGGACGGCTTTGTGCAGCCTTTTTGTGATTCCCCGTTAGATGGCGAGGTAGTTGGGGAAAATGTGTACATGAATATTATAAACAGAGCAAAGCATTATGTGTACATTTGTACTCCGTATCTGATCATCGACAATGAGATGATGACAGCGCTGTGTCTGGCTGCAAAAAGCGGGGTGGATGTAAAAATCATGACACCTGGCATTCCGGATAAGAAGATGGTGTTTCTTCTTACACAGTCCTACTATGAGCAGCTGATCCAGGCGGGAGTGGAGATTTATGAGTATCAGCCCGGCTTTCTCCATGCGAAATCCTTTGTGTGTGACGATGAGATCGGTGTGGTGGGAACCATTAATCTGGACTACAGAAGTTTGTATCTGCATTTTGAAGATGGAGTATGGCTTTATAAGACAAAAACCGTGATCGATCTTCGGCAGGACTTCATGCATACGCTGGATTACTGCAAATCTATTGATATAGAATTCTGCAGGCACAGAAATATCGTGGTGCGGGGAGTGCAGAGTGTGATGCGGCTTTTGGCTCCTATGCTTTAAAAAGAAAATATTTGGAAATTTATTTATCCTGTTTCCGGCTCAAAAGTCCGGAATATAGACGGAAGCTTTTTAAGCTTCCGTTTTTTTGAGACAGTAAAAGTGATTTAAAAAAATCAATTACCTATTGAATTGGTAGGCTGAACATGGTATTATTTTACATACTTTATTAGTAGGTAAAAGAAAGGAAGATACGATCATGTCAGACTACAGATTTGAAACACTTCAGCTTCATGCAGGACAGGAAACGCCGGATCCGGCCACGGATGCCCGGGCAGTGCCTATTTATGCCACTACTTCCTATGTATTCCGCGACTGTGCTCAGGCCGCCGCGCGTTTTAACCTGGAAGAATCCGGAAATATATACAGCAGGCTGACCAATACCACCCTTGAGGTGCTGGAAAAGCGCATTGCAGCTTTGGAGGGCGGAGCAGCGGCTTTGGCTCTTGCCTCCGGAGCGGCGGCGATTACTTATACTTTAGAGGCCCTTGGACAGAATAACGGCCATATCGTGGCTCAGAAGACCATTTATGGAGGAAGCTATAACCTCCTGGCCAACACCCTGCCTAATTTCGGCATCACAG
This sequence comes from Candidatus Blautia faecavium, assembly GCA_019118425.1. Classification (GTDB taxonomy): domain Bacteria; phylum Bacillota; class Clostridia; order Lachnospirales; family Lachnospiraceae; genus Blautia_A; species Blautia_A faecavium. The sequence goes on from DWYZ01000244.1 coordinate 10,283, forward strand.
CCACCTTTGTAAATATCCATGACCTAAAAGAAGTGGAGGAAGCTATTTTAGAAAATACAAGGGCGATTTACATTGAGACCCTTGGAAATCCTAACAGTGATATTCCGGATATGGATAAGCTGGCAAAGCTGGCCCACAAATATGGGCTTCCTTTAGTGGTGGACAATACTTTTGGGACTCCGTACCTGATCCGGCCGATCGAGCACGGAGCGGATATCGTGATCCATTCCGCCACGAAATTTATCGGAGGCCATGGGACGACCTTAGGCGGCATTATAGTGGATTCCGGAAATTTTGACTGGAAAGCCTCAGGGAAATACCCTGCCATCGCAGAGCCTAATCCCAGCTATCATGGAGTGTCCTTCGTTGAGGCGGCAGGAAGGGCCGCTTTTGTCACTTATGTGCGGGCAATCCTTTTAAGGGATACAGGGGCCACCCTTTCGCCCTTCGGCGCCTTTTTGCTCCTTCAGGGAACGGAAACCTTATCTTTGCGGCTGGAACGCCACAGTGAGAATACGAAAAAGGTAGTGGAATTTCTTGCGGGACATCCTCTGGTGGAGAAGGTAAATCATCCTTCCCTTAAGGAGCACCCGGATTATGAACTGTATGAAAGATATTTCCCTGATGGCGGAGCGTCTATTTTTACTTTTGAGATCAAGGGAGGGGAAAAAGAAGCGCATACCTTTATTGACAATCTGAAAGTCTTTTCCCTTCTGGCCAATGTGGCGGATGTAAAAAGCCTGGTGATCCATCCGGCGACTACCACCCACAGACAGCTGACCAAGGAAGAGTTGGAGGAACAAGGGATCAAGGATAATACCATCCGCCTTTCCGTGGGAACGGAGCATATCGCGGATATCCTTGAGGACCTGCAAAGAGGCTTTGATGCAGTGAACGCGCTTGATAAAAGTTAAGAAAAAATTGGAAGTAAACTTTCAAATCTACCATTATTGACGCAGCAGACATTGTGCCCTGTAGGAGAAATGCGTCAGAGGAGGTAAAGATGATGATTTCCACAAAGGGAAGATATGCCCTTAGAGTCATGGCGGATCTGGCACAGCACAGCGGCCAGGGACACATTCCTATGAGGGAGGTGGCCCTGAGGCAGGGTATTTCTCTAAAATATATTGAACGGATCATGCCGGCTTTGTCCAGAGAAGGCCTTGTGGACGGGATACATGGCAAGGGAGGCGGATACCGTTTAAGCAGAGAGCCTAAGGACTATACAGTAGGGGAGATCCTCCGCCTCACAGAGGGAGAACTGGCTCCTGTGGCCTGCCTGAGAGAAGGCGCCGCTCCCTGTCCAAGAAAAGAAGAGTGCAGGACGCTCTCCATGTGGACTCGCTTTTATGAAATGACCAACTCCTTTTTTGACAGTATTACCCTGGAAGATTTATTGAAGCTTCCTGACCGTTGACAAGATTTATAAAAGATGACGAAAATCTATTGTATCTATCCGGGAAAAGGGGTATACTGCCCTCAAAAGAGAAGAAAACCATCTATTAACAGAGGAAGAAAGTACGTAAGATAATACGCAAGTTATCTTTATCCGGCAGAAGAAATGAATCTCATCCGCATGACAATTCCGGATAAGCCTAACAGCCGGAATCAAAGGTATGTAAAAATCTAACAGGGCGGCCTTGGCGCAGCGTCGGCTGAACAGTACGTTAGTATAGCTTTTAAAAGGGATTAATGAGATCAATAAACGGCCAAAATGGAAGGAGAAGGCTATGAATGCAGTTTTAGAGATCAGGCATTACGGAAAAATGTATGGAAATGGAAAAAAAGCGGCGGACAATGTGAATATTACCGTGCAGCCGGGAGAAATATACGGATTTATCGGCCATAACGGCGCGGGAAAGACTACAACGATCCGGGCTGTAGTGGGCGTTCTTGGTTTTGTTGAGGGAGAGATATTAATCAACGGGCATTCCATAAAAAAAGAACCCATTGTCTGTAAAGCTCAGACAGCCTACATTCCGGATAATCCGGATATTTATGATTTCCTCACAGGAATGCAGTATCTTGACTACATGGGAGCGGTTTTTCAGGTGGATACCCAGACAAAGAAACAGAGAATACAGAAATACGCAGAGCTTTTAGGAATGACAGAGGATCTGGGAGAGCTGATCGGGAATTATTCCCACGGTATGAAACAAAAGATCGTTTTGATCGGAGCCTTCCTTCATGAGCCGAAGCTCCTTGTTCTGGATGAGCCTTTTGTGGGATTGGATCCGGAAGCTTCCTTCCACTTAAAAGAAATGATGCGGGAGCTGTGCGCGAAAGGCAGCGCGATCTTCTTTTCCACCCATGTCCTGGATGTGGCGGAGAAGCTTTGCCATAAGGTGGCTATCATCAAAGAGGGCAGGATCATTGCACAGGGAACGATGGAAGAGGTGAAAGGCAGTCAGAGCCTGGAAGAGGCATTCCTGGAGGTGGTAGAACATGAAGGGTAATTATTGGCGGCTTTTAAAAATACAGTTCATGCGGGTGTGCAATCCGGCTCTGCTTTTTCGAAATTCCGGCAAGATGAAACGGCTGAAGATGACAGGTGTGCTCCTGGGCGTCCTGCTGGTAGGCGCTATGCTTATGTTCTACAGCTGGATGATCGCCAGGGCCTATGTTTTTCTTGGAGAAGGAGAAGCCATACCTAGGATGGTGGTGACTTTAGCTTCTGTCTTTATCCTGATCTTTACCTTTTTTAAAAGCAACGGAGCATTATTTGGAGGAAAGGATTTTGATATGATCCTGTCCCTTCCGGTGACCAGTATGCAGGCAGCAGGGGTGAAATATACTTTTGTTTATCTTATGGAGCTTCTGGTATGTTTGATCATCGGTATTCCGGCTTTGGCGGTATATGTTTTTTACCTGCATGCCGCAGGAGGGGATATCCTGTGTATGATCTTTATGCTGCTTTTGACTCCGCTCCTTCCTTCTGTGGCGGCGCTTATTTTAGGGACTGCGGTGCTGACGCTTACCAGCCGGCTGCCTTTCCGCCAGTTTTTTTCTCTGGTAATCAATATAGCTGTTCTTGCAGGTATAATGGCCCTAAGTTTCG
>DWYZ01000245.1 GCA_019118425.1 Candidatus Blautia faecavium
GCCCGCCCGGATGCTTTTGATATTGTAGGGATTACTACAGTAGCCGGCAATCAGACAATTGAAAAAGTTACAGAAAATGCACTGCGTCTTGTAGATTTTTACAAGCTTGACATTCCGGTGGCAAAGGGAGCCGGTACACCTGTGCTGCGGCCTCCGGTAACAGCATCGGATATCCATGGAAAGAACGGATTGGGAGATGTGGAAATTCCTGCCGCAAAACGCAGGACAGTACAGGAGAATGCAGTAGTATTTATGAATAAGCTTTTCCAGCAGCTCCCTGAAGGGGAAAAGATCACTTTGATCCCCACAGGACCTCTGACAAATGTAGCGCTGCTGTTTGATGTTTTTCCTGAGGTTAAGGAAAAGGTAGAGGAGATTGTTTTAATGGGCGGCGCTGCCGTAGGGGGAAACGTTACTTCTGCCAGTGAGTTTAATATTTATGAAGACCCTGAGGCCGCGGCAATCGTATTTAACAGCGGGGTTCCCATAGTCATGTGCGGGCTGGACGCAACCCATCTTTGCGGAATAGAAAGAGAAAAGGCACAGGATTTGGTGGATAATGGAGGAGAAATCGCTCAGGCAGTGGGGAAAATGGTGCAGTTTTATCTAAACAGCCCGGCATACAGAGATAAAAAGGCAGCCTGCATACATGACGCGGCTACTTTTATGTACCTGCTCCACCCGGAAATCTTTAAAGGCGTGAAAATGCCGGTTTCTGTCGATTGTTCCGATGGACCTATGAGAGGAAATACTCTCTGTGATATGAGAGGAAAGGTACCGGAGGAAGAACTTCATGTAACGGTCCTTATGGATGCGGATGAAGAAAAGTTCCAGGAATATCTTCTGAAGGCAGTCTGGGAACTGGATAAGAAAATAGGATAAGACAGCTTATCCCAGATAAAATAGGTAAGCCGAAAAAGCAGCAGAAGGCTTTTCCTAAGTAAAGAAAAACAGCTTCGTGAAAAGCGAAGCTGTTCTAAACTTAGATAAGAGCAAGCGGCCGAAGATCTTCCGGAAAGAGATAAGCGATATCAGGCTGCTTTAAACTTAGATAAGATCAAGTTTGGCAAATTCTTCATCCGGCAGGATGGCGGAAGAATTTCCCACCACTGCCGCGGCGACTTTATTGGCGCTGGCAATGGCGGCGGAAAGACTTTGGCCCCGCTTCAGACAGGCGATTACAGAGCCTATATGGGAGTCTCCAGCTCCGATGGTATCCACCTGGCGGGTTTTTACCGGGGGAACGATGTCATCCTTGTCTCCGTCATAATAATAACAGCCCTTATCTCCCAGCGTGATGATGACTGTGTTATGCGTTCTGTCATAGAGGCTTCTGGCCGCCTGGGTGATCTGCTGCGCCCGGGTGACTTCTAGGGCTTCGCTTTCATTTAGATGAAGAATAGGAGACAGTCTGTAAATGCGGTCAAGGAGAAGAGAATCGATCACCGTAAGACGGGGCCCCGGGGCAAAAAAGATCTTAAGCTGGGGATTTTTTTCCAGAAAATCTACAATAACGTCTCCGGTTACTTCCTCAATTTCCAAGCCGCAGATATAAACGGAGTCGATCTCTTCGGTCTTTATCAGGTCGAACCACTCCCGGCGAAACAGATATTCTGCTCCGTGATAGGAGCTAAAAGTCCGCTCGCCCGTGCTTTCTACGAAACAGTAGCAGCAGCCGTTGTCCTGGTTCGGGGAAGGAATGGGAGAAGAAATGCCTCTTTTTTTTAGTTCCTCCCGTACAAAATATCCGTAAATTCCTGTGCCCACAGGAGAAAAAAGTATGTAGGGAACTTGAAAATGACGGATAGAATCTGATACATTAAATGCGCAGCCTCCTAAAGACATTTGCTGGCGGCGGACATGGACATCTTCTCCGGTCTTCGGAAGGCGTTCCATAAGCTCAATGATTACATCTACTACAGTAGATCCGATAACTAATATTTTTTTCATGACAGCTCCTTTGGCTAATGCAGGCATTAGTCGTTAGATGACAGGCCTGCGGGATGAAATGAGATAAATAAATGCTGCTGTAAAAAGCATTACGAATTTATGCTACCACAGATTATAGTAAAAGACAAATAAATTTGTCTTTTACTATAACCCTCCGGGAGGATGCGCACGATTTTTGATAGGAAATATCTGCGTTTTATGCAGCAAAAATCAGCGCGGCAAATGTCATAATAAAAAGAATTATGACGTTTGCTATAATTTTACTGGCAATACGGAAAGGAGAATTTATGGGGAAAACAATTTTATTAAAAGGCGCGTCCCTTCTTGATGAAAAGGCACAGTGCATACAGAAGCAGAACCTGTATGTGCAGGATGGAAAGATAGCAAAAATCCTGCCTGAAAAGGATGACAGCTATTCTATCAAGGCACAGGAGGTTCTGGATTGCAGCAAATATTATGTAAGTCCTGGCCTGGCGAATCTCCATACCCATACGGCAATGAACATTTTTAAAGGCATTGCGGAAGATGTGACTGCCAATGCCTGGTTTAATGAGATGATCTGGCCTTATGAAAGTAAGATGACAGACGATGACGTTTATGTGGGTACTCTCCTTGGGATTGCGGAAATGCTGAACAATGGGGTGACGGTATTTGCCGACCATTATTTCGGTGAGGAGCAGGTCCTTAAGGCGGTAAAGGAAACAGGCATCAGAGGGGATTTGGCTCCTACTATTTTTGGAACTGCCCCGGAATTTCCGGAACGTTTGGCAAAGGTAAAGGAGTTTATCCTAGCCCACAGGGAGGATTCTGACAGGATCGCTTTCCATATGGGACCGCATTCCAATTATACCTGTCCCGCGCCTACTTTGGGACAGATGGTGGATGCGGCTAAAGAACTGGATCTGCCGATCCATCTACATCTGTCTGAAGAAGAGCAGCAGGTGAAAAGATCAAGGGAAGAGACGGGCCTTACGCCTTTTGGAGTTCTTCATGAAGCCGGCGGCTTTGACTGCAAAGTACTCGTTGCCCATGGGCTGTGGGTGGAGGAAGAGGACTTGAAATTCTTAAAAGAGGATACCTGGTTTGCCTTTTGCCCTAAGACATATATGAAGCTTGCTTCGGGTAGAGGTGGTTTCTTTGAGCATTATAAACAGCTAAATTATGGATTCGGGACAGACGGCGCCGCAAGCTCAAATACCTTAAATCCTGTGGAGCAGGCGCGTATATTCGGCCTTTTAGGAAAATATCAGGATGGAAATGCGGCTGCTTATAAGGCTTCTGAAATCTGGCAGCATTTGATGAAAAGTCATGATGCATTTTCGTTTGGAAGCGGAAGGTTAAAGGAAGGCGCTCCGGCAGATCTGGTCATCTGGGATCTGCATCAGCTGGATACCTTCCCGTTTTACAATCCTATCTCCGCGATCCTTTACAGCAGCAGCGGCCAGAATGTAAAATATACTATGGTGGCCGGAGAATTTTTAAAATATGATGGCCGACTGAAAATGGATGTTAACGCGCTGGTAAAAGACGCGGTGCGTTTACAGAAAGAACTTTTGGCAAGAGGGAAGGGAAAGGCTGAGGTAACCTATTAAGGCTAAATGCCAAATTGCCTGTTACTGGTCAACTTGTGACCAGTAGCAAAAGAAAATGGAGGAAAAGTTTTGAAAGCGAAAAGAGTATTTATCATCGTACTTGACAGCTATGGAATCGGTTATGAACCAGATGCAGACAAGTTTGGGGATGTGGGCGCGAATACCCTGGCATCCATTGTAAAATCAGACAAGTATGATACTCCGAATATGAAAAAGATCGGTCTTTTTAACATTGAAGGAGTGGATTGCGCAGAAGGGGTGGAGAAACCCGTTGGCTCCTTCGCCAGAATGAGGGAAGCCTCTATGGGAAAGGATACCACCATTGGACATTGGGAGATTGCTGGAGTGATTTCGCCGAATCCTATGCCTACTTATCCGGACGGTTTTCCAGAGGAAGTACTGGAACCTTTCCGGAAGGCCACTGGGAGAGGGGTGCTGTGCAATAAGCCCTATTCCGGAACGGAAGTGATCAAGGATTTCGGGCAAGAGCATGAAAAGACAGGAGATCTTATTGTATATACTTCCGCGGACAGCGTGTTCCAGATCGCTGCCCATGAGGAAGTGGTGCCTCTGGATGATCTGTATAAATACTGCAGACAGGCAAGAGAGATCCTTACAGGAAAACATGCAGTGGGACGCGTGATCGCCCGCCCCTTTGTGGGAAAATATCCGGATTATCAGAGAACGCCTCACCGCCATGATTTTTCCCTGGAGCCTCCGAAGCCTACCATGCTGGACGTGCTCGCGGAAAAAGGCTTCGATACCATCGGCGTAGGAAAGATCTACGATATTTTCGCCGGGAAAAACGTACAGCAGACAACGCCTATCGAAAATAATACAGACGGAATGAATAAGACCATTGAGATCATGGATCAGGATTTTACGGGGCTTTGTTTTGTGAATCTTGTGGATTTTGATATGGTCTATGGACACAGGAACAATGTAGACGGCTATGCGAACGCTGCCACGGAGTTTGACCGCCAGCTGGGTCAGTTTATGGAGAAGATGCAGGATGAGGATGTCCTGATCATCACGGCTGATCATGGCTGTGATCCCGGTTTTACCTGCAGTACGGATCATTCCAGGGAATACGTGCCCATGCTGATCTATGGAAAACCCATTAAAGAAGGGGTGGATCTGAAAACACGGCCTACTTTTGCAGATATTGCGGCTACGGTACTGGATATCTTTGACACAGAAGGAACAGAAGGAACAAGCTTCTTAAATGAAGTCCTGAAATAAATAAAAAATGGAGGTAAATTTTATGAGTATTCCAACACCACACAACAATGCGAAAAAAGGAGATATTGCGAAAAAGGTGCTGCTTCCGGGAGATCCTCTCCGTGCGAAATACATCGCAGAGACCTATCTGGAAAATCCGGTATGCTTTAATACGGTGAGAAACATGTTCGGTTATACCGGTACCTATAAGGGCCAGGAAGTTTCTGTTATGGGAAGCGGAATGGGTATGCCTTCTATGGGAATCTACAGCTATGAGCTGTTTAATTTCTACGATGTAGACAAGATCATCCGTATCGGTTCTGCGGGAGCGCTGCAGGATGACATCAATGTAATGGATATCGTAATCGCAATGGGCGCCTGCACAGATTCTAATTATGCAAGCAACTACTGCCTGCCGGGAACTTTTGCTCCTACGGCAAACTATGAGCTTCTTGCAAGAGCGGTAGAAGTGGCAAAAGAGCAGGGAACTCCTGTCCATGTTGGAAACGTGGTATCTTCAGATGTTTTCTACAGCGACGATCCTACGAAACAGGACGCGTGGAGAAAGATGGGCGTTTTATGTGCAGAGATGGAATGTGCCGCTCTTTACATGAACGCTGCAAGAGCAGGAAAACAGGCTCTTGGAATTCTTACGATCTCCGACCATATGTATCGTGAGGAAGCGATTTCTGCAGAGGCGCGCCAGACATCCTTTAATAAGATGATGGAGATCGCGCTGGGGATCTGAAAAGGTGGCTTGACAGGCACTTACGACAGACTAAGCCTGTTCTTTTTGCCGGGTAAAATTTAATCATAGCGGCATAACAAAGGGTGCGCCGCGCCCGCGGTTTTTCCGTGGGCGTGCCGCACCCTTTTTCTGCACTTCTGCGCAAAAGCTAAGGGAAAGAGTGCAAAGAGTATGAATGTATGGGGAAATAACAATTCTAAATAGTGAAGTCCGACCTTAAATATGCTATAATTTTCCTCAGGTGCATTCCAGTCCTTCCGCTAGGGAAAGGAGACTGGCAAATGCCTGGCGTACGGGCCTGACATATTCGGTATTGTCAGATTGGATAGGAATACGCCGGCATACTAAAAAAGAAAAGGGGCGTGACAGCATGATAAATAAAGTAATAGAAAAAATGATCCGGCATGACCAGGGAGACCCCAGACGGATCCAGCATTTCCTAAAGGTACACAGCTTTGCCAAATACATTGGGGAATGTGAAGGCTTGGATAAGCATACACAGCTTATTCTGGAAACAGCAGCCCTGGTGCATGATATAGGAATCCGGCCGGCAGAAGAAAAATACGGCCGCTGCGATGGAATGCTTCAGGAGCAGGAAGGCCCGAAACCGGCAGAGGCTTTGCTGATGGAAGCGGGATGTCCTGGGGAAATCATTGAGAGAGTCTGCTATCTGGTAGGCCATCACCATACTTACCAGAATGTGGATGGAATGGATTATCAGATTCTTTTGGAGGCGGATTTTCTGGTGAATCTATATGAAGATTCTGTTTCCAGAGAGGGGATTAAAAATGCACTGCAGCGGATTTTTGTAACAAAAACAGGAAAAGAAATATGTGAGACCATGTTTCTAAAAGAAAGATAGTTACATACGGCCAGCAGAATACAGGAGGACAATATGTTTCGGGAAATGCGAAGAAAAAAACAAAATCTGCCGGAGAGGGAATGTTCCATTGTATTGGAACGGGGGACTTCCGGAGTCCTTGCACTGTACGGAGAGGAAGGGTATCCCTATGCAGTGCCTTTAAGCTATATTTATGACGGGGATAAGAAAAAAATCTATTTTCACTGTGCAAAAGCAGGACATAAGCTGGACGCCATAAAAAGAAATGAAAAAGCCTCTTTCTGTGTGATCGACCAGGACGAAATCATTCCGGAGGAATTTACTACCTATTTTCGCAGTGTGATCGCATTTGGAAAGATAAGGATCATGAAAGAACCAGAGGAAATGCGAGCCGCTATAGAAAAGCTTGCTGTTAAATACGCGCCTGAGGAAAGTGCGGACAGCCGCGAGAAGGAAATCGAAAGGGATTGGAAGACTCTTTGTATGCTGGAAATGACGATCGATCATCTCACTGGAAAAGAAGCCATAGAGCTGGTGAGAAAGAAGAGTCAATAAAAAGCATTGCCGGTCATGGGCAAGGTTATTAAGGTAAGCGTTATTAAGGGTTAGACTCCTAGATGGAATCTAACCCTTAGTGTTTCATTGAATGACATAAAATGAAAAGCGTGGTTTTGGGGTTACTTTATTTCCAACTGCCGGCTGATCCTGTGTATCGTATGCGTATACACTCCGTAAAACAGCGCTGCCAGGATGAGGATGATTCCCAGGCAGAGGGTAAAGCCCTGGATCTCGGTCATGGTAAATTTTCCATCGTTGGCAAAAAGTATCAGTCCATATAAGAAGGACATGGCGGACATTCCGATAATGACAGGAATACGGAATACATTCTGACATTGCTGGCGCAGCTCCTTCATAAGGAAAGAAGGAGAGGCTCCAAGCTTCTTTAAATCGTCAAATACATAACGGTTATTAAGGGCGATGGTCTGGCATCTGGTATAGCCGATGACCATAGCCGCCGTAAGGCAGATGATGCAGATAAATAAAAAGGTCATAAGAAATACGGAAAAGGTCTGCATAAAATCATTGACAGTCAAAATGCGGAATTTCGGCATATAAGCCCAGTACAGACGAAAATCCGAGGCGTCCGGACTTAAATTGGACATATCATTTTGTTCAAGGGAGCCGAAATACTCCGTTTCTGTTCCTTTAAGCTTTGCATTCATTTCTTCAATTCTGTTGTAATATACAGAAGTCAGGCAGTCCTTGTCAAAAGAAGCGATAATCGTATGATATAATTGAGCGGCAAATTGATAATTATCTTCCCCGTTTACATTAAAATATACCAGTTCTCCTTTCCAGTCAGGCGAGAGTTCCTGGGACAAAACCGCATAATCCTCATCGTCCAGCACATAGTATCCAATCTGGTCTGTAAGCATACCAAAGTGCAGGTATCCGTCAAATTTAAGAGAAAGCTTATCTAAAGTCTTAGGATTAGTAAAAACAGAATCACTGGAGTTGACCCAATAGGTTCCGGTTTCTTCATCATTGGTTATAGAACAGAAGCTTCCGGCAGGAATGTCCGCGTTCTGTCCGGTGATCTGATTGTAGGAGGACTCAGAAAGACATTTGACCTCCTGCAGCATTTCCCGGTATTCATAATAAAAGCTTCCGTCCTCTTCTTCAACCATGGTATTTCCATCTATCCCAAGGGTGATATAAGGTTGTCTGATCCAATCAGAAATAGCTACATCATACCTGTCTGCCATTTGGGTGATCTCGTCCTGGTCTGGGAGAGTCTGATCTGCCCGGTAATGGAACCCATAGTCATAAAGGCGGCTGTTTGCCTCTGAAAGACTGCTGGCGCTTAGAATAGGAATATAAAAAATAGCAAAGCAGCCTCCGGCAATGAGGACGGTACTTACCAGAAGGCTGTTTACTGTCTGTTTTCCCTGAAATTTCATCATACTTCTGGCAATGATGTTTTTATAAGGATTCTTTTTGCGGGAAATCCAGCCATGGACAACTGTGTGGAGCATGATCATATAAAGGCCGATAAACACAGGAAGATAAGCCAGATTCACCCAGGCTGGAGAAAATTTATGGAAGACAGCCTGATAAATAGACCCTGCGTAATAGCCAAAGATGGCGCCGCCCACTAAAAGCAGGATTCCCACAGGCCCGCACCAGCTTCCCAGCTCTTTTACCGGCTCGTTTTTATGCTCTTCCTGAACTACATCTATGATATTAGTACGCCGCAGATAGAAAAAAGCCAGCATACAGGCAAAAACAGTTACTACTAAAAACAGCCCGGCAGAAACCAAGAGGAAGCGAAAGTCAAGGGACAGAGCCATTTCCTCACTGTTTACAAGAAAAGTCCGAAAGATCTGCCAGAGAAGAAGCACCAGCGGAACTCCGGCCAATATTCCCACGATCGATGAGGAACAGCTTAAAGCAAGCACTTCATAAAAGAGTCCCGGAGCCAGACGGCGCCTGGACGCCCCAAGGGCCATGAGAATCCCAAGCTGCCGGGATTTTTTCCGGAAAAATAAAGTGGACGCGTAAATGGTAAAGACTATGCAGCCCACAAGGGCAAGGACGAAGATAGCGTACATCTGCTTTCGGCTGTCCCCGCCTTCGGGAAAGATATTCTGTACCGTAGGGGAAAGCATCATGGCGGAGTAGGCGGTGATCAGCATGAGAGAAACAAAATTGCAGAACAGATAAAGTACAGCCTGTTTCCGGTCTGCTTTTTGCAGTTTTCGTTCTAAATATGATAGGTTCATATAAGTTACCTCCTCGTAGTCTCTGGCAGTGTCAACTTCGCTTTACACTGCCCTTTTCTTACTTTGAGTTATTTGTTTTGAGAAATTTCACCTGGAAAAGATAAGATTTTGCCAGGGAATGGAAAGTCTGTATCAATCATCCTCCCGGCTCATCTCACGGATGGCGTTTAAGAGTATGTCGTGAAACTCTCTCTGGTTTCCGGGATTATTAAGCTGACGATATACACAGCCATCCTTTAATAAAATCACTTTATCGCAAAAGGAGGCGGAAAAGCTGTCATGAGTGACCATGAAGATGGTAGCGCCCATTTGTTTTTTTGCGTTTTCAAAGGATTCGATGACAGTGCGGCTGGATTTGCTGTCCAGGTTTCCGGTGGGTTCATCTGCCAGGATCAGCAGGGGATGATTGATGAGGCTTCGCGCAACAGCCGTTCTCTGGCGTTCCCCTCCGGAAACCTCCGCTGGATATTTATCGGCGATATGGTCAATGCCAAAGAGACTGATGAGATGATCGGCGCGTTTCTCCGCCTCTTTGTCTACGCTGCCCTGGATGATCCTGGGAACCAGGATGTTTTCTCTTATAGTGAGTCCGTCTAAGAGCATGAAGTCCTGAAATACAAAGCCAAGTTTTTCGTTTCGCACCTTTGCAAGCTGTACCTCATTCATTCCTTTCAGCTCCTGGCCGCCCAGGGTGATTTTTCCTTCCTCGAAGGGAATGTAGCAGGAGATGCAGTTTAAAAGGGTGCTTTTTCCGGAGCCGGAGGGGCCCATGACCGCTACGAATTCTTTTTCGGCTACGGAGAGGGTGATGTCTTTTAGGACGGGGTATGATTTTTTGCCTACAAGGTAGGATTTTTTTAGGTTTTTTACGTATAACATGGTGGTTTGCCTCGCTTTCTTGGAGTGGTGTGGGGGTGGTTGGTTGAAGGGGACGCCGTGAGGAAGGTGGGATGGGGCGGCGGACGGTGCTGCGTTTGGGGATTTCCTCTGCGCTCGCTGATTATCGGTCTCTTCGCATAACTCGCTGCGCTCAGACAGATGTTCAGGGACCGAAGCGGCGCAGAAGAAATCTCCCAAGCCTCGCAAGGTCCGCCGCCCCATCCCACCTTCCTCACGGCTGGCCATTCAAGACGGGAAGGGAGGGACGTTGTCCGGGAGGGGATGGCGCTGTCACGAAATTGTCGGCCGGAACACTTGCGTTTCGGCTCCTTTTCATAGCCATCTTGAGCAGTTAGGGGAAGGACGTTGTCCGAGAGGGTACGGAGCTGCCGCTAAGCCGGCCAGCCAGTACACTTCCGGCTTGACCTCTTTTATTATCCGTCTTGAGCTGTCAGCCAGGATGTGGGACGCAGCGCCCATCCCATCCCCCACGTCCCACATCCTGGCGTCCCTCAAACCTCACCCCCACCATACCACAACTTCACACTTTCAAAATCACCCACGTAAAGTTCCGCCCCTTCTCATGTAAAGAAACACACCTCCCCGCAAAGAATGTAAAAAAACGCCGCCCCTATGTAAAGTTTGGCACACTTGCCCCGCCCACTTGCGGAAATCACAATTGTAAGCCAAAAAAGAAATTGCTATAATCATAGTAAACGCCGGACAGGCAGAAAAGAAAAAACAGAAGACGGCGGTGAGACCATGATAAGGATTGCATTATGTGACGATGAGATAACAGCCAGAGACGAACTGCGCTTTGGGCTGGAAAAAATACTTTATGAAGAAAGCGAAAAAATTGTTTACGAATTTACATCTGGAAAAAGCGCCGCACACTGGCTGAAAAACCATCCCGGCGAGATCGACCTTCTTTTTTTAGATGTGGAGATGAAAGAGCAAAACGGTATGGAAACTGCAAAAATCATACGTTCCTTTGACGAAAACCTTTTGGTGGTATTTGTGACCGGACATAAAGATTACGTGTTTCAGGGATATGAAGTAGGGGCGCTGGATTATGTAATAAAGCCGCCGGATACAAAAAAATTAAAACAGATCCTTCAGAGAGTAAGGGGAATCCTGGGAAAAACCAGAGAGCAAATGTTTGTATTTAAAAATACAGAAGGCACCTATAGGCTTCCCTTGGCTCAGATTTCATATTTCTACAGTGACAGGCGTAAAGTGACCGCTGTGTTGGGCGGGAAAGAATACCCCTTTTATGGAAAGATGGATGAGGTCCAAATGCAGGCGGGAAAGCACTTTGTGCGGATACACCAGAGATATCTGGTAAATGCCCAAAAAGTGGAACATATCGGAAAAGATGAGGTCAGCGTGGAAAAGCAGGTTCTGCCCATAAGCAGAAATATGAAGGCAGACGCCCTTACCGCCCTTGCAAGGGCAGTGCTGGAGGAAAAACTGTAATGAAAACGATACCATATCTTTCCAGCATACTGCCTGCCGGATTAGGAGGCGTTTTTAACAGTGTAACGTTTTGGGTTTTCCTGGTACAGTATAGCATAGGGGCATTCTGTATTTACCAGACTGTGGGATGCTTTTTAGAGATAAAAAAGAAACTTCCCGCCAGACTTTTTCTGCTCCTGGGAAGCAGCCTGACAGGGGGAATGATCATTTATCTTGCGGATTTTGATAATTTGCCGCCTACTATGGCTGTATTTATGGCGTCTGTCTGCCTGGGATGCAGAGGAAGCCGCCTGAAACGACTTACCATGGGCCTGATCATCTCCTGTACCATATTTGCCTGTAATGCATTGATCGATAATTACCTGACGCCGGAACATATACACGGCAGCGTATTACGGCTGGCTTTCAGCATAGGCGTATATCTGTGGGCCAGGCGTTTTTCCCCTCAGAAAAAGGAGTTCGAGCTGTCTGCTCCCTTATGGGGTATTCTGCTTCTGCTTACCGCAGCGCCTATAGGTATTGTGCTTTGCATCGTACTTTTATCTGTATATGGAGAAATCCGGAACGATGTGCAGGATATGACCCTTTTAGGATTGGCTCTTTTTTCCTTTGCAGGACTTTTAGTGACGGTGGCTGTCCTGGCTAAACAGAAAGAGCTGGAAGAAGAGCAGGCGTTAGCGGAAATGAATGAAAACTATTATAAAGCATTGAAAGAACAGAATTTTCAGATAAGAAGGCTAAAGCATGATCTGTCCAATCATCTGCAGACTGTGCTTTCCCTGCCGGAAAAAGAGAAGGACGCTTATATAAAAACCCTGCTGGAAAACCCGGCTGCTTATAGAACGGTGCAGTATTGCGGAGATGAGACGGTAAATATTGTGCTCAGCGCTAAAGAAGAGCTTATGAGACAGAAAGGAATTTCTTTTCAAGTGGATGCGGATATTCCCCGCCCTCTTTCAATGGAGAAAACCGATATCTGCGGAATTCTTGGAAATGCGCTGGATAATGCCATAGAAGGTGCTGTGCTTTTCCCGGAAAAGGAGCGGTATATCCGTTTGGAGGCGCGCCTGGCTAAAGGAATCCTGGCCCTTAAAGTGGAAAATCCGGGAAAAGAGCCCGTCATGAATGAAAAAGGACGGCCCCAAACGACTAAGAATGATAAAAAATCCCACGGATATGGGCTTTTAAGCATACAGGAGTCTGTAAAAAAGTACGGAGGAGAAGTGGAAGTCCGGTTGGAAAATGGAAAATTTACTTTGTTTTTATATGTGAACCAGTAGTAGATACCGGCGGCACGCTGGAGAAAAAAGATAGACAGAAATTTATAAAAAAGGAGATGGAAAAATGGGAACATTCAAGATTGAACAAGGGGATATTACCGTTTGTCAGGTTGACGCGATTGCAAATGCGGCCAATACCTCTCTTTTAGGCGGCGGAGGGGTGGATGGGGCCATTCACAGGGCGGCTGGCCCCGAACTTTTAGAAGAATGCAGGCAGTTAAACGGCTGCCCTACCGGCCAGGCTAAGATCACCAAAGGCTATCGCCTGCCTGCCCGGTATGTCATCCACACTCCGGGACCTATTTGGAGAGGGGGAGGTCATCATGAGGAGGAGCTTTTGAAATCCTGTTATGAAAACTGTCTGAAGCTGGCCAAGGAATATGGCTGCCGGACGCTTGCCTTTCCTTCCATTAGTACAGGCGTCTATCATTTTCCTTTAAAAAGAGCGGCGGAAATCGCGGTGAAAACGATCAAAGATTTTTTAAAGGAGTCGGAGCTGCCCCAGGAGGTAACCATGGTCTGCTTTAATCAAGAAACGCTTAAGGCATATCAGGAGGCAGATGAAGAAATTTAATTTCACGAATAACAGGGGAATATTGTGTTTTATATTCTAAGAAGATAAAAAATGCCGATTGTCCTGCTGCCTGGAGTGTGTTATACTTTGTCTACGAGTGACCGTGTTACAGGGTGGCTGACCTCTATTCCTACATAGAATGGGGGTGGTGCTGATGGACAAAAAACCGTATGATTTTAAAGACCTCATGGCCTTTGGTATGTTTGTTCTTGCATTGCTGACATTCGTTTTTACGTTTTTGAAGTAGTGCTATTT
This sequence comes from Candidatus Blautia faecavium, assembly GCA_019118425.1. Lineage (GTDB taxonomy): Bacteria > Bacillota > Clostridia > Lachnospirales > Lachnospiraceae > Blautia_A > Blautia_A faecavium. The sequence goes on from DWYZ01000245.1 coordinate 13,600, forward strand.
GCATAGAAAAACCACCCTCAAACTTTGACCAGGTTAGGGTGGCATTTTCTATGTTCTCTCTATAGGTCAACCCCTTGTGGGTGGTTGCTCCTTTTTTCATCTATAATATATCATATCCAGCAGCAGGATTCAAGAGCCGTTATAATACAAAATTTTTACTGGTCACACGTTGGCCAGTAACGGGCAATTTGGCATTTAAAATTCGCTTCGCTTTAGCCAAATTGCCTGTTGAATCATGCTGGCCCGTAACCACGCAGCAGGTGCGTGGTTCGGGTGTGGCATGTCTCAAATTTATTCTGCAACGCGTTGGCATAATCAGCATAATCACATAATCCCAGAAAATTTGACTTTTTGCCGAAAATATGGTATCTTAGAAACCAGTTATACAGAAAGGACGTGATTTCTTACATGGACGACGGTGCGGATGCCGATTGTAGAATGATGATAAAGAATAAGATGACTGCTCCATGTAGTGTTATGAATAATTAGAGGTGTAGTCTGTCCTTCTAAGGGAAGAGACAGGCTATACCTTTTGTGCTTTAAAAGCATCTCGC
>DWYZ01000041.1 GCA_019118425.1 Candidatus Blautia faecavium
TGTTCCATCTCCTGAGTTTTGAAAATAGGACAAATGAATCTTTATAAAATGGAAATCTATATAAAAGCGAAAGCCCTGAAAATTGAGGAATCCTCTTGAATCCTGCTGCTCTCTGTTGAACCTTGCCGTCAGTTCTGCCCGCTGTTTGTCCGTTAACCGGCTTTCCTTTGACCCGATAGAAAGAAACCTTTTCGGGAACAGTTCCTTCAGGCAGGTATAGAACCGGCTCCGGATGATCAGTACCGCAAACTCCATAAATATCTTGGCATGTACCGACTCACTTATATGTACCCGGAAACAATAGGTCATTTCAATTCTATCTTCTCTTGTCATTTTTTTCCTTTTAGAGTATTATTTATATATACTAAAATAAGGAGGGCTTTTTAAATGGAAAAAGCAAAGGTCTATTACACCAACATGCGTACAGGCTTTGACGACGGACTTTTAAATAAATTAGAGCGCCTGATCAAAAAAGCCGGTATCGGCACCATCGATTTTAAGGACAAGTACGCCGCTATTAAAATCCATTTCGGCGAGCCGGGCAATCTCGCCTTTCTCCGCCCAAACTATGCAAAAGTAGTCGTCGATGTGGTAAAAGAACTGGGCGGAAAACCTTTTCTTACCGACTGCAACACCTTATATGTAGGCGGCAGGAAAAATGCTCTGGACCATCTGGACAGCGCTTATACCAATGGCTTTTCTCCTTTCTCCACAGGCTGCCATATCCTCATTGCCGATGGTTTAAAAGGGACCGATGAAGAGTACGTTCCTGTAGAAGGAGGCGAATATGTAAGGGAAGCAAAAATCGGACGTGCTGTTATGGACGCAGATGTTTTCATCTCTCTTACGCATTTTAAAGGGCACGAGGCCACTGGTTTCGGCGGTACTTTAAAAAATATCGGCATGGGCTGCGGTTCCCGGGCTGGAAAGATGGAGATGCACAGCGCAGGAAAGCCTCACGTAGACCAGGATCTTTGCATCGGCTGCAAGCGCTGCGCGAAAATTTGTGCCCACAACGCGCCTGTATTCACCAACGGAAAAGCTTCCATTGATCATGATAAGTGCGTAGGCTGCGGAAGATGCATCGGCGTCTGTCCTAAGGACGCTGTCCTTGCCGCTTCCGATGAATCTAATGATATCTTAAACTGCAAGATCGCCGAGTATACCAAGGCAGTGCTTGACGGAAGGCCTAATTTCCATATCAGCCTTGTGATCGATGTTTCTCCATACTGCGACTGCCATGCAGAAAACGATGCAGCTATTGTACCGGATGTAGGATTTTTCGCTTCCTTTGACCCGGTAGCCTTGGATAAGGCCTGCGCAGATGCTGTAAATGCACAGCCCGCCATCGCAAATACTTGTCTCTCTGAGGCGGACCATGAAGGGCACGATCATTTCGGCGCGGTATTCCCCACCACGGATTGGAAGGTTGCCATTCAGCATGCCGTAAAATTAGGTCTTGGAACCGATCAATACGAACTGATCGAAGTAAAGTAAGTACTTCCTTTTAGTACACTATCCGCATATTTGCAGCATAATTAATAATTTCAGCTAAAAAACCATGATTTAGGACTTTTTAAACACATTCCTAAACCATGGTTTTTCTTTTGCTAATATTTTCTTCTTACAGACTGGTTCGTATTACCTTTGGACGGCAGCCAGCTTCCTCCAAAGCACGCACAATAGTATTTTTATGCTCTGTCCCAAAAGCTTCCATTGTGATCTTTAATTCCACTGCCGCGTTTCTGTTAGTGCTTACAAACTGGTTATGATCCAGTTTAATAACATTTCCCTGCTCCTTAGCAATGATAGTAGCTACCCGCACCAGCTCACCTGGCTTGTCCGGGATCAAAACGGAAACCGTGAAGATACGGTCTCTTTGGATCAATCCATGCTGAACTACAGAGGACATGGTGATCACATCCATATTTCCTCCGCTTAAGATGGCCACTACTTTTTTGTTTTTAAAATCAAGATGGCGAAGGGCAGCCACTGTCAAAAGTCCGGAATTTTCTACGATCATTTTATGATTTTCCACCATATCCAAAAAAGCTACGATCAGCTCATTGTCTTCCACTGTCATTACCCTGTCCAGGTTTTCCTGAAGATATGGAAAGATTTTTTCTCCCGGCGTCTGCACGGCAGTACCGTCTGCAATGGTATTTACCTGGGGCAGGGTGACAACTTCCCCCTTCTGCAGGGATGCACGCAGGCAGGCAGCCCCCGCAGGCTCCACGCCGATCACTTTAATATGAGGATTTAAAAGCTTAGCGAGAGTAGCCACTCCTGTGGCAAGTCCGCCTCCCCCTACCGGAACCAGAATATAATCCACCAGAGGAAGCTCCTGTATGATCTCCATTGCAATGGTACCCTGTCCTGTGGCAACGGCTGGATCATCAAATGGATGGATAAAAGTATAGCCTTCTTCCTGTGCAAGGGAAAGAGCGTATTCACAGGCTTCATCGTAAACATCCCCCTTCAGGATCACCTCTGCCCCATAGCTTTTCGTCCGCTCCACCTTAATGAGGGGCGTTGTGGTAGGCATTACGATCACAGCCTTCACTCCAAATTTATTTGCCGCATATGCCACACCCTGGGCGTGGTTTCCCGCCGAAGCGGTGATCAGGCCTTTTTCTCTTTCCTCCGGTGTGAGGGTACTAATTTTATAATAAGCCCCACGTACCTTATATGCACCGGTCCGCTGCATATTTTCTGGTTTAAAAAAGATTTTATTTCCTGTAAGGTCTGAAAAATAGCTGCTTTTGATCAGCTTCGTCTCCTGGGTCACTTTTTTTACGATTTCCGATGCTTCCTCAAAGCTCTCTAATGTAAGCATAATTTCCTCCTGTTTTTCTTATGTGTTCTGTCCTGTTTTTGTGTCGATATCAAACAGCGCATCTACAAAGGCATCGGCATCGAATTTCTGCAGATCATCGATACTCTCACCTACGCCGATATATTTTACGGGAATATCAAGCTCCGACTGGATCGCCACGGCGATCCCGCCTTTGGCCGTACCGTCAAACTTAGTCAAAATAATTCCATTTACATCTGCCACCTCTGAAAACTGCTTTGCCTGTACAAGAGCATTCTGGCCGGTGGTTCCGTCCAGGACCACAAGGGTCTCCAGATAAGCTTCCGGGTATTCTCTTTCCAAGATCCTGTATATTTTCCGAAGCTCCTCCATAAGATTTTTCTTATTGTGAAGCCGTCCGGCTGTGTCACATAAGAGCACATCCGCATTCCGGGCTTTTGCTGCTGAAACTGCGTCATAGACCACTGAAGCAGGATCCGCTCCCGGCTGTCCGCCTATAATCTCCACACCTGCCCGGTTCGCCCACTGGGTAAGCTGCTCTCCCGCTGCCGCCCGGAAAGTATCCGCAGCTGCCAAAATTACCTTTTTACCCTGATCCTTAAGTTTTCCTGCCAGCTTTCCCACGGACGTAGTCTTGCCTACGCCGTTTACGCCAATGACCAGGATCACTGATTTACGGTTTTCGAATTCATACTCTGTGCTGTCTACGTACATCTGCTCTTTGATGCTGTCGATCAAAAGCTGCTTGCACTCCATGGGCTCTTTAATGTGTTTTTCCGCTACCTGCTGTTTTAAATTTTCTAGGATGGACGTTGTCGCATTGATCCCGATATCACCCATGATCAGAATTTCTTCCAGTTCCTCATAAAAATCTTCATCTATGCTGGAATATCCGCTGAATATTGAATCAAAGCCGGCCACAATGTTATCCCTTGTTTTCGCAAGGCCGCTTACCAGCCGCTTAAAAAAACCTTTCTTTTCCTCTGCCATAAACTGTCCCTCCCTTTATTTGGACAACTGATTTTCTACCAGATCCACAGAAACCAGGGTCGAAACTCCCTTTTCCTGCATGGTGATCCCATAAAGCCGGTCTGCAGCATTCATGGTACCACGTCTATGTGTTATTATAATAAATTGTGTGTTTTTCGTCAACTTTTGCAAATATCCCGCAAAACGCCCCACGTTAGAATCATCCAAAGCCGCTTCAATCTCATCCAAAAGACAGAATGGAGACGGTTTCAGATTCTGGATGGCGAACAGGAGCGCAATGGCAGTGAGGGCCTTTTCTCCGCCGGAAAGCTGCATCATATTCTGCAGTTTTTTCCCAGGCGGCTGGGAGATGATCCGTATGCCTGCTTCCAGGATATCCTCATCCTGCGCAAGCTCAAGAGTTCCCTTTCCTCCTCCGAACAGCTCCTTAAAGGCTTTGTCAAATTCCCGCTGAATGTCATGAAATTTTTCTGTAAACTGTTTTCTCATACCTTCATCCAGTTCCATTATGATCCCCTCCAGAGTTTCTTCTGCTTTGACAATGTCGTCATACTGTCCCTGCAAAAAGGTATGTCTCTCAGAAAGTTCCTTATAATCTTCAATGGCATTCACATTTACAGACCCAAGCTTTCGGATTTCCTCCTTCATACGGCCAATCTCTTTTTTCATCTCCTGGCGGTCATTAAGTTCTTCCTTTCTGTACTGAGCCGCATTATTCGGCGTGATCTCGTATTCTTCCCACAGATAGGAAATCTGATTTTCACGGCTTTCCTCGATTTTATCCATCTGGCTTTTCAGCCGGAAACATTCTTTGTCTAAAAGTCCGATCCGTTCAGAAAGTTCATCCCTTTTCTTAAAAATTGCCTTATGCCGGGTATTTTTTTCTTCTTTTTCGTCCTGAAAGGCCTTCATCTGCATCTGGGAACTTTCTTCCTTTTCCAGACAAAGGGCTACTGCCTCTTTTCTCTCCTGGATCTCCTGTTCCTTTTTTTCCATTTCCTCCTTTCCCTTTAAAAGGATTTCATGGATGCCGGATTCCTCTTCTTTTAAATCCTGCATTTCCTGCTCCAGACGGGAAACATTCTCTTTGGCAAAACTTTCCTTCTGCTCCAGAGAAGAAGCCTCCAGACGGATTTCTTCCAGCTCTTTCGTCTTTCCGGTTTCTTCCGCCTTCCATTCTTCTAATTCCTTTTGTCTGGTTTCGATAAATGCTTCCAGTTCTTCCTCATCCTGTTTGGATGCTTCCAATTCCTTTTCTATCTGGCTATGGTCTTCCCTGATATCACTGACCTGACGTTTCAATTCCGCCTGATCCCGCTGGATCTGCTCATAGCCTCCCTGGATCTCTTTTATTTTTTCCTCAATCTTGATCAGATTCATTTTCGCCGTGTTCTGGGCCACGTACTGCTTGCGCAGCTTTTCCTGAAATTCTGCGATGGTATCCCGGATCACATTTCTCTGGCTGCGGTTATCATCAATCGCCTTCTGCATTTCTTCCATGTCTTTTTTTAAGGCAGCCACACTGCGTTCCAGCTCTTCGATCTCCCGCCTTCTTCCCAGAAGGTTGCTGCTGTTTTTAAATGCACCTCCTGTCATGGAGCCTCCAGGGCTTAAAAGCTCTCCCTCTGTAGTTACCATACGCAGACTGTGTCTGTACTTTTTTCCGATCGCTATGGCATGGTCAATATGGTCCACCACCAGCACCCTTCCCAGCAGATACCGGCAAAGTCCCTCATACTCAGGGGCAGCAGTGACCAGATCACTTGCCACACCGATCACTCCCTTTTCCGAAAGGGCCTCTTTCTGAGGAAAACCTCCTTTTCCGTTCATATTGCTAAGGGGCAGGAAGGTTGCACGTCCATAACGGTTTTTCTTCAGGAATTGGATCATTTCCTTGGCCGTCTGCTCATTGTCTGTGACAATATTCTGGATGCTTCCTCCCAGCGCTGTCTCAATGGCGATCTCATAATTTTTTTCCACCTGTATGATATCCGCCACTACACCTTTGATCCCGGGGACTTTATCCTTCTGTTCCATTACCCGGCGTATACTGTTTCCGTAGCCATCATAGCGCTCGGTAATATTTTTTAAGGAAAACAATCTGGATTCTTCTCTGTGATAAGCAGTCTGTCCGATCTCCATCTGCGCGTTCTGCTTTTTCAATTCCTCTGAAATTTCCTGTACAGACTGATCCAGACGGACGCATTCATCATTCATAGACTGAATCAGGGAAGTAATGGCCTCGTATTCCGCCTGTGCCTTTTTCCTGATGTTTTCCTGTTCCTCTTCTTCGCTTTTCAGTCGAAGGACACGCTGGCTGATCTCCGCCTTGCGGATGTCCATCTGCTCCATCATTGCATCGAAACGCTGTGCCTTTCCTTTCGTGGTAGCGCGGCTGTTTAAAAGTTCGATAATCTCGTTTTTTCCTTCTTCCACCGCCTGCGTACACTCTTCTACATTGGCAAGGATGATTTCCAGGCGGTGTTCTCCTTCTTTTTGTTTCTTTCGGATTTCTTTTAATAAATCCTGTATCTCTTCCCGTTCCTCATCCAGTTCTTTATGAGAAGCCTCTCTTTTTTCCAAATCCTCATGAATGGTTTCCAGGCGGGAACGGTAATGTTCATCGTTCTGAACAGCAGCGGATATCTGCTCATGGAGAACGTTGATGCTGCCCTCCAGCTGCTGCTTTTTTACTGCGTTTTCCTGAGTTTCCTGGCGGAGCTGATCCACTTTTCCGGTCAGTTCTTCCAGTTCTTGTTCCAGGCGGTCATATTCTACTTTCGTCTGCTCATAGGAATCTTTATTTTCTTCCAGATCCTTTTCCGCCACTTCCGCTTTTTCCCGAAGTTCTTCCAAAAGCCTGCCGGTATAGGCATGCTCCAGCAAAAATAAATTTACATCCAGTTCTCTTAGGCGGTCCCTTTTAGCCAGGTAGATCTTAGCTGTCTCAGACTGCTTTTCTAAAGGTCCCAGCTGTTTCGTCAACTCGCTTAAGATATCCGTCACACGCACCAGATTCTGCCGTTCTTCCTCAAGCTTTTTAATGGTAGTGTTTTTTCTTCTCTTAAACTTAACGATCCCCGCCGCTTCATCGAACAGTTCCCGCCGTTCCTCCGGTTTTCCGCTTAAGATCTTGTCGATCTGTCCCTGTCCAATGATGGAATACCCTTCCTTTCCAATACCGGTATCATAAAACATTTCATTAATGTCCTTCAGTCTGCAGGCACTGCCATTGATCAGGTATTCACTTTCACCGGAACGATACAATCTCCTTGTCACGGTAACTTCATTATAATCTACCGGAAGCTTATGATCACTGTTATCAAGGGTAATTGCCACAGAGGCATAACTTAAGGGCTTTCTCGTCTCTGTTCCGGAAAAAATGACGTCCTGCATATTTCCTCCGCGAAGCTGTTTTGCGCTCTGCTCCCCAAGGACCCAGCGCACCGCATCGCCAACATTGCTTTTTCCGCTGCCGTTAGGTCCCACGATCCCGGTGATTCCATTATGAAATTCAAAGTTAATTTTCTGGGCAAACGATTTAAACCCATGTACTTCAATATTTTTTAAATACATTGTTCCCTCTGTTCCCGCTTAAGTCAGGGACGGCTTTAATCTGCGGATCGCTTCGTAAGCCGCCCCCTGTTCTGCTGCTTTCTTGGTATGCCCTGCTCCGGTACCCATAACTGTCCCGTTCACCACTGCGCTGACAGTAAATTTTTTATTATGGTCCGGTCCCTCTTCTTTTACAAGCTGATATTCCACAGGATGGCCGCCCATCTCCTGGACCATCTCCTGCAGGATGGTCTTGCTATCAAAAAAGAGCTGTTTATGTTCTATATCGTTCAGGATAAATTTTAATACAAACTCCTTCGCATTAGCAAAACCACCGTCCAGATAAACAGCGCCTAAAAGGGCTTCCGTAGCGTCTGAGACAATAGAGTCACGATTCCTTCCCCCGGTCATTTCCTCTCCTCTTCCTAAAAGAAGAAACTCCGGCAGGGAAAATACTCTCGCACAGTAGGCAAGGCTTGGCTCACACACAAGGCTTGCCCTCTTTTTCGTAAGTTCTCCCTCCGGAAGCTGGGGGAATTTTTCATAGAGATAATGGCTGCTGATCAATTCCAGCACCGCGTCTCCTAAAAATTCCAGTCTTTCATTGCACCGCAGTTTGCCCAGCTTCTTTTCATTTGCATAGGAGCTGTGGGTAAGCGCCTGCGAAAGAAGCTGTTTGTTTTTAAAGGTATATCCTATAATCCGTTCCAGTTTTTCCAACTGCTTATTCATTTTTTCTTCCTTTCTGACGCACCTTATTCATATAGTACGTTGGCCGCGTCAATTACGGCAGATGCGAAAGCAAGGGTGCTGCAAAAGGCAGCACCCTGTATACGGTATCCGAAGGGCTACTCCGTCATCTTACGGACTGCTTCTGCCGCGTCTCTTACTGTTTGTATCTGCTCTACCGTCTCATTATCGATCTCTATGTCATATTCTTCCTCAATGCCCATAATGATCTGAAATACATCCAGCGAATCTGCACCAAGGTCATCCACAAATGTGGTGTCTTCCGTAATATTATCTTCATCTATGTTTAATATGTCCGCAATAATTTTTTTCAGTTTTTCCAGCTCCACATCCATACCCTCCTGTTCTTCCTGTTATCCTTTTCAACAGCTGTCTGAATGTATGGTTTCCCTTTATGCAGGCTCAGAGGTACTTTGTTCCTGATCATTGATCCGTTCCGCGATCTTTTCGTTAATCCTCTGCTGTTTAAACTGTACACACTGGAAAATAGCGTTTTTTATCTCAACTGCGACAGCGCTTCCATGTGTCTTTACAACCAGTCCTTTTAAGCCCAGGAGAGGAGCGCCTCCATGCTCGCTGGCGTCAAAGGTCTTAAGAGTTGCCTTAAGAGCAGGTTTTACAAGAAGGGCGCCGATCTTGCTGCGGAAACTGGACATCATGCCTTCCTTAACCTTTTCGATCAGCGTCGCGCCTACCCCTTCATAAAGCTTCAGGATAACATTTCCTACAAAGGCCTCGCACACAACCACATCCGCAAAGCCGGCAGGAATATCCCTGGCTTCAATGCTTCCGATAAAGTTAATGCTTTTGCAGGCTTTTAAAAGAGGAAAGGTCTCCTTTACCAGAGCATTTCCTTTTTCTTCCTCTGCCCCATTGTTTACGATCGCCACACGGGGATTTTCCACTCCAACCACATGTTCCATATAGATAGCCCCCATTTTTGCGAACTGTACAAGATGGGAGGGACGGGCGTCCACATTTGCTCCGCAGTCGATCAAAAGGGATACTCCCTTCTTCGTGGGGATCAACGGCGCTAAAGGCGGTCTCTCCACCCCTTTGCTTCTTCCCACAAGAACCTGTCCGCCTACAAGAACCGCTCCGGTGCTCCCGGAAGAGACAAAGGCGTCTGCTTCCTGTTTCTTAACCATATTCAGTCCCACAACGATTGATGAATCTTTTTTCTTACGGATAGCCATTACCGGAGGCTCCGCTGTCTCGATCACTTCGCTGGTATGCACGATCTGGATCCTGTCCTTAGGGATATCCTGGTATTTGCCAAGTTCTTTTTCAATGGCCGTCTTATCTCCTGTAAGGATAACCTGGATATCCTGCCGTTCTTTTACTGCCTGTACCGCACCTTTTACTGGTTCCACGGGAGCATAGTCGCCGCCCATGGCATCTACTACTACTTTTACTGATTCTGCCATATCTATTCCTCCTAAAGTTATGCGCTTTTTACCTGATCTTTATTTATACAAACCTTTGCTGTCCTGACACAGATAATTTCTGGTCACGGGCCAGTATGCACAGTTTGATACACTCTAGTGGATATCATACTAAACATACAGCAGAAAAGTCAATACAATGGAAAAAAATTGCCTGCTAAAGGCAGAGAGAGGGGTTTTCCATCCAGAACAGCCTCTGTCAGTTCATCTTTGCAATAACTTAATTTTAAAGAAAAGAAAGGAGCGTCCTTTGCCAAAAGCTCCAGGAAAATGCTGTCGCCTTCCCATAGATTTAATTTCCCTAGTTCCTTTTTCGGCACCCACTGTAAAACGCCTTCGTCACACTCTTTCATTTTTCCTGTAAAACCGTCTGCGGTAAAAAGGCACATGTATTCTGTGCCGTAGCCTTCCTGGGAAAACGTCACCAGTCCGCGGAATTGGTATGAAGTAAGAAAAAGGCCTGTCTCCTCCTGCGCCTCCCGCAGCAAACATTCCTCCGGGCTTTCTCCCTCCTCGAAATGTCCGCCGATCCCGATCCATTTATCTTTATTTACATCATTCTTTTTAGAGACCCGGTGCAGCATAAGATAGCAATCGTCCTTCTCTATATAGCACAAGGTCGTCATTGGACTTTTTTTCATGCTTTCCTCTTTCTGACGCATTTACTGCGTCAATAATGGTAGATTTGGAAGTTTACTTCCAAACTTTTGTTCTCCTTTAAAATCTTTCCCGGTTCCCTATTTTTTCTGCTGGGCAATTTTTTCCGCAAGGTCATTTAAGTAGACCCAGCGATCCATTTTTTCTTCCAGCAAAGCCTCGGACGCTTCTTTTTCCCTGGTGAGCTCATTGAGCTTTCCGGAATTGGTAGCGTTTTTCAGGATATCCTCTTCTATCCCCGCCAGCTTATCTTCCAGGGAAGCGATCTCATCGTCAATGGTCTCGTATTCTTTCTGCTCCATATAAGAAAATTTCAGCTTCTGAGGACGATTCTGTTTCCAGCTCTTTATGGATTCCTCTTTTTTCTCCCCTGGTTTCGCCGATTTTTCCTCAGCTCCCTGGTTCAGATCCTCTCCTTTTTTCTTTCTTGCTTCCAGATAATCTGTATAATTGCCTTCGTACTGTACCAGGCTTCCCTCTCCTTCGAAAGCAAAGATCCTATCCGCCATATTATCCAGGAAATACCTGTCATGGGAAACTGCGATCACAATACCGCTGAAGGAATCCAGATAATCTTCCAGAATAGTAAGCGTAGGAATATCAATGTCATTGGTGATCTCATCTAAAAGCAGGACATTGGGCGCTCCTGCCAGGATCTTCATAAGATAAAGCCTCTTTCTCTCCCCGCCGGAAAGTTTTCCGATGGGAGCATACTGAAGGGAAGAATCGAAAAGAAACCGTTCCAAAAGCTTCGATGCGCTGACCAGTCCTTCTTTTGTAGGGATATACTCCGCTACGTCGCGGATATAGTCGATGACTCTCTGGTTCTCATCCATTTTTTCCCCTTCCTGGGAAAAATAGCCGATTTTAATGGTCTCCCCTATCTCCACTTCCCCCTCATCCGGCTGGACGATCCCGGCAATGATCTTTAAGAGAGTGGATTTGCCGCATCCGTTAGGGCCAATGATTCCTAAACGCTGATTTTTCAGTACGATATAACTGAAATCCCGGATGCACACCTTTTTCCCAAAGCTTTTGGAAATTCCTTTCAGTTCGATGGTCTTTTTTCCCATGCGGGACTGGACGGAGTCTATCTCTGCCTGGGCGTCCCGGACAGGCGCTGTCCCGTTTTTCAGCGCCTCCAGGCGGTCCAGGCGGGCTTTCTGTTTCGTAGACCTCGCCCGGCAGCCTCTTTTCGCCCATTCCAGTTCCATGCGCAGGATACTCTGGCGTTTTCTCTCGCTTGCCTCCTCCATCTCTTCCCTTTGGGCCTTCATTTCCAAAAACTTTGAATAATTTGCCTCATAGCTGTACAGCTTTCCGTGGCTGATCTCCAGGATCTTATTAGTCACCCGGTCAAGAAAATAGCGGTCATGGGTCACCATGATCACCACTCCCTTGAAACGGTTCAAGTAATCCTCCAGCCAGGCTGCCATTTCATTGTCTAAATGGTTTGTGGGCTCATCCAGGATCAACACATCTGCGGGATTTACCAGCGTCCTGGCCAAAGCCACCCTTTTTTTCTCTCCTCCTGAAAGATGGACGATCTCCTCTTCGTGGTCCTGGATCCCCAGGCGATTTAAAACGGTTTTCGCCTCTGTCTGTGGATTCCAGGACTGTTCCGTAACTCCTTCCGTCACATAGGAAAGGATGGTCGCGTCAGAAGGAAACTGGGGATTCTGAGGAAGATACGTAACCCGAAGACCGTTCTGAGTGACTACCTGCCCCTCATCCGGCGGGGCAATCCCTGCGATGATCCGAAGGAGCGTCGTCTTTCCGGTGCCGTTTATCCCGATGATCCCGATTTTGTCTCCTTCCGAAATCCCATAGGAAACATCGTCAAAAATTGTCTTGTCCCCGTAAACCTTAGTGATATGTTCAATATTTAATACATTCATAAACCTTCCTCACATTTCTGGTAAGCAATCCTCTTTGTCCCGTCTTCCACAAACACGATGCCGCAGCGCACAAATCCATTCTTTTCAAACAAGCGCTGCATACTTTTATTTTTTTCATGGGTATCTCCACGCATATTCTTACACTGCTCATAGCACCATTCAAGGCATTTGGAAGCAATCCCTTGTCCATACCGGGCTGCTGCGATCCGGTGAAGGGTGCCGTAGGGCTTGTCATTCTGCCATTTTCCGTCTAAAATCCGGTTATAATTCGGCTCCTCTCCAAGAAAGAACACAAAAACCCCTCCGATCCCTTCTTCTGTTTCGTATACATAAAGCTGCTCTTTATTTAGATCCTCCTGGATCAATTCTCTTTGGGGATATCCGTCTGCCCATTGATCCGGATTTCCATTTTCCGCCATAAACTTCCGCGCCGCGGCGTAAATATCCATAATGACATCCAATTCTTCTTTCCTGGCCTTTCTGATCATCCGCCCTTTTCATCCTTTCTTCTTTATACAGGATTCCTCCTGCAGATATTTTTCTGTCCCTCATCTGTACCTATTATACGCCTCTTCTCTTCCTTTGCAAGTGTTCCCCAAAAGGCGTGTGCGCTTTATTATAGGCCAGTACACTAGAGAAGTTACCTTTTCCTTGGCGTCCTTCCAGGGAATTTTTTAAAGTAGTACAGGATAAAAAATACCGCTGTGATGCTCCAGGAAATAGGATAACTTGCCATAATGGTATTCATCCCCGGATACAAAGGTGTCGCCGCGAACAGCCATACAATGCGCAGAAGACATACGCCGCCGCAGGTGAGCGCCATAGGCACAAGGACATTTCCGGTTCCCCTCATGGCTCCGGATAAAATGCCAATGATCACATAAATGGGGTAAGACGGCAGCAAAAAGCGCAGCATTCCCGTTCCTATAGAAATTACCCCGCTGTCTGTAGTAAACAGCCCGAAAACAGGGGTCCTTAAAAGGAGCAAAAGGCCGCTTACGACAATCGCGCTTGCCAAAGCAATCCCCATACACACTTTCACGCTTTTTCGCATCCGCTGATATTTTCCCGCCCCATAATTTTGGCCAACAAAAGTGGTGATGGATATCTCAAAGGCATTAATGACCATCCAGTAAAAGGCATCGATCTTTCCCACTGTGGTCCATGCGGCTACGGTATCCGTTCCAAGTGCATTTACAAACACCTGGATCACCACATTGGAAATATTATACATGACTGATTCCATGCCTGTGGGAAGACCGATCCGCAGGATAGAAAGGAGCTGTTTTTTATGAAGACGTATCTTCCAAAGAGACAAGTGATAAAGCTCCCTGGTACTGGCCAGCATCCACAATACCAATACGGCGCTCACTGCCTGAGAGATTACTGTTGCAATAGCCACACCTGCCACATCCAGTTGGAATAAGACCACAAAAGCCACATCTAAAACAATATTCAAAGCGCAAGTGACCATCAACACATATAAAGGCCTTTTTGAGTCCCCTACTGCCCGAAGAATACCGGCTCCCATATTATAAACAAGGTTAAAAACCATTCCTGAAAAATAAATATGAAGATACCTCATGGAATCTTCCATAATTTCCGAAGGAGTATGCATCATCTTCAGGATATTTTCCGAAAAAACAAAACCTGCCGTTCCGATCACAATTCCTGCCAGTATGGAAAAGGCAAAAGCTGTGTGCAGTGTCCTTTTCAGTTTATCTTCATCTTCTGCTCCATAATACTGGGCCACCACTACAGAAGCTCCGGAAGAAAGCCCCACGAAAAAGCCCACAATCAGGTTTACGATCTGGCTCGCAGATCCCCCTACTGCCGCTAAAGCCTCTTTTCCCACAAAGCGCCCTACAACAACCGTATCCGCAGTATTATAAATCTGCTGAAAAAAGGTTCCGAACACAATAGGAAAGAAAAAAATAAGAAGCTGTTTCCAAATAACACCTTCTGTGATCTGATTGATCTTTCCCTGCTTTTCCGCCTCCATATAAAAGTCCCCCATTCCCAGTCTGAAAAATACAAAATAGCAATAAGATATTTTAACAGACAAAACTCGCCTTGTCTACAGGCGAGTTCTGTGAAAATCAATAACGTTTTATTTTTTTTGAGGGGGTTTTGTCGAATTCCTTATCTCGTATTTTCAGACTGTAAATCTTTTTATGGGGCGCGGCATTTTTATTATAGGAGTCAATGATTTCCTGAAGCATTCCGGGAACATCGTCTATTCCGGCTTTTTGTGCATATTCCTGATCCGGGAAAATTTCCGCCTGAATCACACCGTTATCCTCGCGTACAAGAATCTCCTGCACCAGCCGTTCTTCCCCAATCTTATTTTCCAGCTCTTCCGGAGATACGTTTTCTCCGTTTTTCGTAATGATAAGATTTTTCTTTCTTCCGGTAAGGTAGACGAAGCCATCCTCATCCACGTAACCTAAATCACCTGTCTTAAGCCAACCATCGCAGAGCGTCTCTCCGGTTTCTTTCGGCATCTTATAATACCCCATCATCACACTGCTTCCTTTTACCCAAAGTTCTCCATCTACTACCTTTGCCTCACAGTTGGGAAGGAGCTGTCCCACTGCCTCTTTTTTAATATTCCAGCTTACGCTTGTACTGATCACAGGGGCGCATTCTGTCATTCCATATCCCTGAAGGATGGTTATGCCATAACGGTTAAACAGATCAATATAGGAAGGATTTAGATAGGCTCCTCCGCTGCAGATGGTATGGAACTGTTCTCCGAACACTTCCCGTTTTACAACATCTTCCGGGAGTCCCTTAGCGTCCTCCAGTTTTTTCGCCATGGTTTCTATCATCAAAGGAACCATAAGGATCATATTTGGTTTGAATAATTTTATATTTTTCGCCACACGGAGAAGGGAGTCATTAACGCAAATCACACTTGCCAGAGAAATCCCCTTTAAAATATCCATACTCAGACAATAAGCGTGATGTATAGGAAGCACGGACAGGATTACTGTCCTTGCCGGTATCTTCATATCCAGGCAAGTGGCATTTTCCGCCATGTTTCTGTGTGTGAGCATAACGCCCTTGCTCTTTCCCGTAGTACCGGAGGTAAACATAATGGTACACAGATCTTCTGGTTTTGGCTCGTAAGAAAAGCTGCCCCTGTTTTCTTCCAGCAGCTGTCCTAAAGCCAGGGACTGCTGGTCTCCTTTCTCTTTCTGCATAGAAATAATATATTTCAGCTTCGGGCACTTTTCTCTGGCAATGGCCAGTACATCCTTTCTCACCTCATCTGCCACCAGCACAGATACGTCCGCGCGGTCAAGGAGTTCGCAGACTTCCTCCGAGGGAAGCGATACATCCAGCGGCACTGCTGCACTGCCGCTGTTTACTATTCCCAAATAAGCCACAAGCCAGGGATAAGAGGTCATTCCGATCACTGCCACATGGTTTCCCTGTTCCCCTAAAGAAACAAGGACCCTGGAAAAGCTTTCACTGTCATTTTTCAGCTGGGTATAGGTTTTGGATTCTATTACATCCTTTTTTATCTTATAACGGACGGCGTCCTCCCCGCCATAATCTTTTTCCGTATTTACTAAAATCTCACGAATCGTGCTGCAAACCATCTTTTCCTCCTTCTGACACATTTTATCCAATTATTTCACTAATTTTTCCAGATAATCAACCGCTTCCTGGACAGTACGGATATCGGCAGCCTCGCTCTGCTGAATCTCAATATCAAATTCGTCCTCCAATTCACCCAGCATACTCATAAAATCAAAAGAAGTAAAGCCAAGATCTTCCATAAAACGGGATTCCGGCTTGATCTCCTGCGGTTCCACTTCTACATATTCACTGATTATTTCCGCTAATTTTTCAAACATTTTCGTTCCTCTTTCTACGCTTTCAAACGTCTGTTTTTCATCTTATATCAACTTTATGATCTCACCAATGGTAAGTCCTGGATTTTCAATACCTTTAAACATAATCTTGCAAAGATAATAATACAGATATTCCAGCTGGTCTCTGGTCACTGCTTTTATCTGGTGCTCGAAATTAAAGTCCAGTCCATTGTCATCCGGACGATGCATAACCGTCAGATACATTGCCTGGGGTGTAGCACCATTTGGATACCATTTTGTTTTATAACGGATATCGCCCAGTTTCTCCAGACCTTTTTCCTTAAGAGTAAGGGGCTGATAAGTCAAAGACATAGGCTCGTAGGTCTGTCCTCTGTCATTGGGATAAAGGCTGCTTCTGTAGGCAAAATACTGTACCGGATCGTAATTTGCGTGGCGGAACATCTCATTTTGTCCGTCCCTGATCTCATAGATGCCCTCCAGGAAAGTTTTTTCTTTAGGGATGATCGTCCGGAAGGGGAAGGAATGAATCCTGGTTCCGCCGGATTTCTTTTCTTTTAAAGTTGCTCTTCTGGCAATGGCAGTATTAATGGAAACATCATCGTTTCCGTTCATTTTCTGAAAATATGTACGCAGTCCCATGATCAAAAGCGTAGCAAGAGATACGTGATATTCTTCGCAGAAATCCATCAGCCGTTTCGTAGGTTCTTCTTCCAGGTGGAAAATATCAAGCTCAGAATCTACAGAGTCTGACATGTTTACTGCTGCCCTCGCCTTAGGATTGCCGCTTCGTTTTCTCTCCTCTTCTAAGAGGCCCGGACCATCGATTCCGTTATAAATCGGTTCTGACTCTTCGATCAGCTTATGGAAATATTCAATGTCTCTATCCTTGGCTTTACATCCGTCCTCATAGGCAAGATCTTTTTGGAGCTGTTCAATATAGGATGCCATATCCTTAGGATAAGGAACGCCCTCGTACATTTTGTTACAGTAAAGCTCAATGATATCCCGCATAAAACAGATCAAAGACTGGGCGTCCATGGTGGTATGGTCTACCAGGAGATAAACTCCGTTGTACCCGTCCGGAGTTTTGATCATTACTATACGGTTCATAGGGGAGTCTTCTCTTTTAAAAGGCACCCTTGTCCATCCGCGCATGATCTTCTCCGCCTCTTCCATGGTTTTTCCGGTAAAATCCACAAATTCAATATCCCGTTCTTCCTTATCCACTACATACTGATACCAGTTTTCCTCTTTATCCTGGGCAAAACGAAGACGCATGGAATCACATCGTTCATATGCTTTATAAATGGATTCTTTTAATACTTCCCAGTTCAGCTCTGTTTCGATGGTAAGGCTGGTACCGATATTCAGCACTTCTTTTCTGGGGCAGTATTTTAAGTAGAAGAAATGGAACTTCTGGGCAGCTGTCAGCGGGTAAACCGGATAACCTTTTCTTTTTCTCATCATTTCAGGATACCTCCAATAAAATCATCCAGAGCCTTTTCGTAGGCTCTTGTATCTTTATAATAGCTTTCTGCATGGCTTGCGTCTTTTACGATCAGTTTCTTTACATCAGAAGCGCAGTTTTCGTAAATTTCTTCACACATGCTGCAGGGAACGAAGAAATCTTTTTCCCCGTGAATCAAAAGGATCGGCACAGTAGCTTTTCTCACTTCCCTGGCCGCATTGCATTCATCCAGCCCATAGCCGGCCTTTCTTTTATTTACAAAATCCGCGATCTGTA
>DWYZ01000246.1 GCA_019118425.1 Candidatus Blautia faecavium
TTTTTTAGTCAGTTGTCAGAATCAGATATCGTTCCAGAAGAGCTTCCAGACCCCGACTTATCGATTACTGTATTCAAATATTACCATAAAGGGAATATAAGGTACGCAGCCGTCAAGACATTTTTTGCGGATGACTATTTTGAAAATATTTATATAACCGAATTTTATCCAGAAGACGGTTTTCCGGCATTGATAAAAGACATCGACGGGCAGGTAAATGGGGAACCTCCTATACAGCAAGAGAGCCGCTTAGGCATGATATGCCGCGAAGCAGAGACCGCCTGCCTGGCTCAGTTGGCAAAATCCGGTAAATATGGTGATCCAGAATTATTCATGTACACAGCGCCGGTAAAGGATGAAATTAATGCGTACTTAAAAAAAGAGCTTATTAGGTACGGTTATAGTAAAAACAGATTGAAGAAAATCAAAGCGGTTGACGTAGACATAGCCGCAATCTATGATCTTTTCGATGAGTAATTATTTTCATTTCTGTTAAAGGAGAAGGTGTTGCCTTCTCTTTTTTCTACCAAAAAAATCAAATCTATAGGTTATCTTATAATTTTCCATAGGTAAAGCAGGTGAAAGCATGTGCGGTTTTCAAAATACCTCAAACGGGTTAAATATTGCATTATATACCGTCAGGCGGTAGCACTTCCAATATTTATTATAGCAGAAACAAGAGTGGTACGTACTATTTTTGACAGCAGGATAAGCAATTATGAAAGGAGACCTTGCGATGAAAAAAGAACTGATTACTGTTATTTATGATGCATGGGCAGATAATGTTTTCCCCCATAGGAAAACACCATGCAATGACATCAACGATGCTGCATTGGAACGCCTGCAGCAGATAGATATGCCCACACCAGATGGGCGGCTTGAGGCAGAATCCATCTTGGCTGATGCCCTCTGCCAAAAAGAAAAGATTGTCTTTCAGGATGCGTTTTCATTGGCTATGGAGATTTTGAGTGGGAAGATCGGATATGAGGAGGAATAGTTTGACAGCATCACACACTGCTTTACCGCAAAAAAGCATCTTGGAGTTCCTGGTAGAAACAGGTATCAATATCTATAGCCCTAATCTTTTAGAATGTCTATGTGATGAAGCTGTAGAAAAAAATCGGAAATGGAGGAAGATCTTGAATGATAAATACAATAGAACCGTCGAAAGCCCAGAAATATCCCCGGCAGATATGGGCGGCGGTCAGGAAACAGGAGAGCCTGGTATGTGACCAAAATCTATATTCGCCGTCGGAAAGTAATGAAGATACCCCTTATCTTACCATGCACAACGGTTTTTCCGTATTTAATGTCAACTATGTTTCAAGGGGATACCAAATTTTAACTAACCTGCCGGCTGCTGATGTCCCCCTGCTTTTAGAGAGATACCATTTTCAGGCTTCTGTTCTGTTCCAGGAACAGACCAAAAGATATAGCCTTCCCCAGTCTCCTGCTTACCGCGTGCAGATCAGGGGGATACGTGGGATGGAAAGCAAGAGTGCGGCAGAGATCTTAATGTTACCTAATGGGAAAGAGATCTTAACGGAAGCAAGGAATAACTTGTATCAAAACCTATCGAAATACAGGAAGAATGCGGCTATGATCGAGGCTATTGATGACGCAATTGGCCTCTATAACCGTGGAATGCTGCAAAGGGTAAAAGGTTCAATATCCCTCCCGCCATTATATAAGAAGGATTTTAAATATAAAAAAGTTAAGGATGGGAATGGGAATAATCTGGTCTACCATATTCTGATCGAATGCCTTCCCGGGGAAAGCCTTCCCTGGCGGTTCTCACTGACAAATTACTTTGCACCATTACGTACCAGTAAAGGGCTCACCCAACCTGATACCAGGCAGAGAACAAACGAACATAAGAAACAGGTCTATGTGACAGAAGAGGAAATGGCATTGTTGATTTACCGGATACAAAGGACTATGGAATGCTTTGAGAACAACATGTTCGCAAAGCAGTGGGCTTTTGCGTCCAAAGCACTGCACCAGTATAGGGAGAAATCCCTTTGAAGCTAACAGGAATCGGAGGTGAGGTCAATGCGGACAGGCTATAAAATAGCACTTATCTTATGGATCTATATTATGGTAACCTGCCTGCTCTTTTTTGCTGGGGCAGGCGGGGAGCGAATAATTTGGGGAATTGAGTTTTTAGTATCTTTAAAGATTATAAAACGCTGCCTGGGCACGCTCTTAGCAAACCCTAACATTTCCCAGCACAATACCAAAAAGAATATGTGATCTTACGGAGGCACAGATAAGGGCCTCCTTTTTTTGTAGCAAAAGTGCATTCGAATGCACTTTTAGGATCACCCAACCCTGATTTCCCTATGAAAAAAATAAAAAGCCACAATTGCTATAAGATGTAAAAGGTGAGAGCAATTTGGATCTAGGTTCAGCCAATCTTCCACATTATTGAAAAAGATCAAAGGAGGAAACATAAATGATAGAAACAAGCAGTATGGTACGCACACCTTATGTAATCCTGCCATATTCTATGGATGATTCGGGGATACAGCCCCCATGTGGCAAGGAACATACAGGCGATGAAAAATTGGTAGAGTATCAAGAATTCCTAAAGCGGAAACGATTTGTGTTGGAGAGCAGTGGCTTTGACATAGACCAAGAACAGTTAAACCCTAAATTATATGCCTACGAAAAAGATATTGTCCGTTGGGCGTTGAAAAAGGGGAAGGCCTGCATCTTTAGTGACTGCGGTACAGGGAAGACCGCGATGCAGTTGGAATGGGCCTGGCGGGTACACCTGCATACCCATGGGAAGGTCCTTATTTTTGCCCCACTCGCCGTCGCCGAACAAACAAAAAAAGAAGGAGCTGCTTTCGGGATATCTGTCCACATCTGCACAAGCCAAGAGGACTGTCAACCGGGGATAAACATAACAAATTACGAGAAAATGGACCGTTTTGTCGCAAAAGAATTTACTGGGATAGTGATAGATGAGAGCAGCGTATTAAAATCCTATTCTGGCAAAATCAGAAATGCATTTCTAAATAATTACCATGAGGTTCCATACAAACTTGCTTGCACAGCCACCCCAGCGCCCAATGATTATACAGAAATCGGCAACCATGCAGAGTTTTGCGGCGTCATGACCAGAGCAGAAATGCTTTCCATGTTTTTTGTCCATGATGGCGGGCAGACTTCAAAGTGGAGACTAAAAGGACATGCGCAAGAAGTGTTTTGGCAATGGCTTGCTACCTTCTGTGTTTTCATGGTCGATCCCAAAGACCTTGGCTATCATATCCAGGGATTTGATCTGCCTCCAATAACTATACATGAGATCGTGGTAGATGGGGAAACGCCTGTGGCTGGAAAGCTGACACTTGCCGAAAGGCGTGAGGCCAGGAAAGACAGCCTGGAACTTAGGTGCCAAAAAGCAGCAGAGCTAGTAAATAGTTCCAATGAACAGTGGCTGGTTTGGTGTGACTTAAATGCCGAATCATCCCGCTTGCATACACTGATCAAAGACTCTATAGAAGTAAAAGGTACTGATAAGCCAGAGCACAAAGGGGCGGCTATGCTTGGATTTTCTAACGAGAAGGTCAAAACGCTCGTTACGAAACCATCAATTGCCGGATTTGGGATGAATTGGCAAAATTGCCATAAAATGATCTTCACAGGCTTATCAGACAGTTTTGAACAATATTACCAGGCAGTCCGCAGGTGTTGGAGGTACGGACAGAAAAATCCTGTTGATGTCTATATTATAATTTCCGCGAAAGAAGGTTGCGTAAAAGAAAATATAGACAGGAAACAGGCTGATTTCCAGCAAATGCGGTTAAAAATGGCAAAGCTGACCAAAGAAATAACCAAAAAAGAGCTGCGCCGCACATGCCGGATCAGCACTCCGTATGAGCCGAAAGTAACTATGGAGCTGCCGGAGTGGCCGGAATTTCATGGCAAAGTAAGTTAGATAGTAGGAGGGCTATATAATAATTATGAAGGTCTTAGAACAAGTAATCAAAGATAAATATGCCGTATATAACGGAGATTCCTGTGAAATAACGAAGCATATTCCGGATAACTCGGTCCATTACACAATTTTTTCCCCGCCATTCGCCAGCTTATATACGTACTCCAACAGCGACAGGGATATGGGTAACTGTAAAGGAGACACAGAGTTTAAGACGCATTTCAGTTTTTTGGCGAAGGAACTTTACCGTATTACAATGCCTGGGCGCCTTTTGAGCTTCCATTGTATGGACTTACCACTCATGAAGGAGCGTGATGGGGTCATCGGCCTGAAAGATTTACCTGCAATGATACGGGATATATTTGAGGGCTGCGGATTTATATACCACAGCCGTGTCACGATCTGGAAGAACCCTGTATCGGAAATGCAGAGGACAAAAGCTCTCGGCCTGTTACACAAACAGATCCGCAAGGACAGTTCTATGTGCCGGCAAGGCATCCCTGATTACATAATCACGATGCGTAAGCCCGGCGAAAACCCAGAAAAGATATCCCACACACAGGAAACTTTTCCAGTAGAGATATGGCAAAATTATGCAAGCCCTGTATGGATGGACATCCGGCAGTCGGATACCCTGCAGCGGAAATCTGCTAGGGAGGAAAAAGATGAACGGCACATATGCCCCCTGCAACTTGAGACGATACAAAGATGCGTCGAATTATGGACAAACCCCGGCGATATCGTATTTGACCCGTTTGGAGGGATTGGGAGCGTACCGTATGTGGCGATAAAAATGGGGAGACGTGCGATCGCTTGTGAACTCAAGGAAAGCTATTTTAGGCAGATGAAGGGGAATGTGGAAGAAGCGCTCCATGGCAGCAGGATGGATTGCCCGGTTGGACAGATGAGCATTGAGGATTTTATTTCAATCCAAGGATAATCCCCAGAAATCTATTTGCCACGAAACCCGTAATGAACACAAAGAGCATTGGTTATCGGCCGTTGGTTTCCCGCATTTTATCTATAGATTAAATACGAAAGGGGAATCATGAATGAAAGTTATAATGAAGGTTATGGATTTCTTGGGGCTGACGCAGGAAAATCCCCAGAATGCACTTAAAGAATTCCGTGATATCTGCATAGGAAGTATAGGAGTTCTCGGATTTTTCTTTGGGATAGCTGTTTTGGCTTCTTTATTCTAACTTTAAAGCAACCGGCCAGCGGTTGCTTTTTACGAAGATATAATGCGAGGAAATAAGCGGGCCCTGGCTATTATCCACTAACAAAAAAATTGAGAGGTATTCTTTATGAAAAAATATAAGACCTGCATACATGCAGCAAATATAGGGAATTTTGCGGTACATGTATACCCTGATTGCCCACAGAAAACCAAGGTAAAAGGGAAGGACGTAAGCAGTAAAAGTAGGTGCAATACCTGCCCCTATTGGACACCAAAGGCTTCCAGATAGGTAAAAAGTGCATCCGAATGCACTTTTTACCCCGGATTTTTTACAATTCAAAATTTTTACAAATTGGAGGTACGCATCTGTGGATAAAAAAGAAATATTCCGGAAAACGCTTCCGTTTATCGGGGCAAAAATTCTGATAGGAACGGTAGACTTAATAGCCTGTGTCTTGCTACTTGCTGTTTGCCTGGGTATCGGCTGGCTTTTTGGAACCATTGGAATGTTGGTTTTATTCATAATCTGGCTTTTTGCCGTTAAAGGCATTAATTTATTGCTCATGCATTACATAGGTTACCTTATCAAAGCCGGCCATATCGCTGTGGTTGTCGAAGCTATTACGAAAGGGGGCATCCCTGAAGAGCAGCTGGATTACGGTAAAAAAAGAGTTTTGGAAAAATTTAAGGTAGCGAGCGTGTATTTCGCAGTTGATAAATTAGTAGACGGGGCAGTTAACCAGATTCAAAGGGGTATAGCAAAGGTCGGGGATGCTTTTAGCGCTATCCCAGGCGCGGGGGTTGTGGCTTCCCTGATACAATTTTATATCCAGATCTCTTTGGGATATATTGATGAGTGCTGTATCGGCTGGACGTTTTATAATGATGATGGGAATCCATATAAGAATGCGGCAGATGGCGTTGCAATCTATGCGGATAACTGGAAGCCCTTGCTTAAGAATGCAGCAAAAGTTATGGGGAAAGTTCTCATACTCAGCCTATGTGTCTTGCTTGCTGCCTTTCTTGTAATAGGCAGTTTGTTTAAGCTTATGCACTGGAACCCACTAATCGCATTCATATTTTCCTGTCTGGTCACCTGGGTCATAAAATCTGCCCTGCTGGATAGCTATATCATGATCGAGGTAGTTTCCTCATACATGGAGTTGGCATTGCCTACCCAGGCACCGCCAGAACTTTACGACACTCTCTGTCATATATCCGACAGTTTCAGTAAATTAATACGGCATGGAATGGGTGAGCCTACCATAGGATAACCAAAAGTGCATTCGAATGCACTTTTAAGCAGAAATAGCAATTTCTACTATACAAAAAAATGGAATAGAGTTATATGCTATTATATTTTCGAAGAGA
>DWYZ01000247.1 GCA_019118425.1 Candidatus Blautia faecavium
AGATTTCGATGCTTATAAACTTGCTGAGGATTGGATGAAAAAGCATGGTGCTGAAATGGTCACGAATATGGCAGATGAGCAGATAGAGACAATAAGGCAGATATTAGAGGAGTCTGTTTATCATAAGATGAGTGTCGAGGAGACAGCGAGGTATTTGCGCCCGATTATTGGCCTGACAGAGCCGCAGGCACAAGCCAATATACGATATTACAATAATTTTAAAACGCAGCTTGCAGCGGCACATCCGCGAATGAAGACGGAATCCATTGAGAGAAAGGCCAGGGAAGCGGCAGAGAAGTATGCAGTAAAGCAGCGGAGGGTTAGGGCCGAAACCATTGCCAAGACAGAATTGATCACAGCCTATCATAAAGGGAATGACTTGGCCGTAAGGGAGGGGATCCGTACAGGAAAGCTTCCTAAGATGAAAAAGGTATGGTCTACTTCCAGAGACGATAAGGTCTGCAAGGCCTGTATGGCATTGGAGGGGACGGAAATTGATATGGATGAGGAATTTAAGGCAAAGTCAAGAAAGCGTATGATAAGTACCCTTATTCCTCCATTGCATCCCAGATGTGCATGTGCGGTAAAATATGTTGAAAGCGACCAAAAACATGATATAATGAGCTTACCAAGATATGAAGAAGCCGTTATTCCAGAAGCCAAATTTACAAAATATGCTCTCGATCCAGATGGGGATACAAACAAAGCAAGAGCATTTAAAGAAGCGCTGGGGTATGATTTGACAAATTATCAGGATTTGATTCAAAATATCCGCAATAATCTTTCGAATAGCGAAGCAAAACCAAAGGGAAATAATGGATATGGAATGATGTATGAGATTGTTATGGACATAAAAGGCCCAAATGGAAAGACTGCGAAAGTCTTAACTGGATGGATCAATGATGAAAAAAATGAAGAAATGAGATTAACAACGGTCCATATTGATAAGAGGTGAAGAAAAAATGTTCGAAGAATTTGAAAAATATGAATTAAAAGATGGAAGAGTTGGATGGGCAGCGGATGTACTTGGGGACGGAGAAGCATGTATTTTTGAGTTCGATAAAGAAGATTTAGAGGATAGAATTGATACAGTTTTTTGGGATGATGTTAAAAGAAAAATTCCTAAAAACGAGAGAAATAAGTGATAGGACATAAGATGAAAAGTAAAGGACTGTGAAAACAGTTCTTTTTTCATGCGTTTTACAGGGAGGTGACTGAGATTGAAAAGATTTAGGGACTTAATTTCCATCCAGAAAGCTGCTGTGGATGTTCCGGAAAGCAGCAAGGTGCTTAAGAGACGCTTCGAGATTCAAAAATCAGATGACGAACGGATGCTGGCCTTCGGCTGGGCAAATGTCGCACTGAATGAGTCCGGGGAGCAGATCGAGGATTGGCAGCAGGACATGATAGACCCGGAAGAACTGGAGAACGCAGCCTATAATTTTGTGGAACTGTACCGGGAAGGCGGGGAAATGCATGAGCGTGGCGGGGCAGCAGTCTTGATAGAAAGCATGGTATTTACAGAGGAAAAGATGAAGAGGCTTGGCATACCGGAGGGAACGCTCCCTGTAGGCTGGTGGATCGGCTTTAAAGTAACGGACCCAGATGTGTGGAAAAAGGTGAAAGATGGGACGTATACGATGTTTTCCATTGAAGGAGAGGCAGAACGGATTGAAGTAAAAGAAGGCGCATAAAGGATATGGTAATTAGAGCATCTATCAAAAGAAATGGTAGGTGCTCTTTTTATACAATAAAAACCTAAGAAAGGAGGGTGGCAGTTGGCACAGAAACTAAAAAATTTAAAAGTTACTAAGGTTGACTTTGTGGACGCCGGGGCAAATCCAAGGGCAGACATTAAACTGTTTAAGCGTAAGGCACCAGAAGCGGCAGAAATCGTCCATAAGGCAGCAGAGGAAGATAAACTTGCAGATTCCGTTGCAAAGAAGATCGCAGATGCATTGGCTGGAA
The DNA here is from genome assembly GCA_019118425.1 of Candidatus Blautia faecavium. Lineage (GTDB taxonomy): Bacteria > Bacillota > Clostridia > Lachnospirales > Lachnospiraceae > Blautia_A > Blautia_A faecavium. The sequence continues at coordinate 1,969 of DWYZ01000247.1, forward strand.
TTTTTAAGCGCACGAAGATAGAAAAAGAGGGCGCAGAGACATTCAAGGAAACGATGAATACTGTAAATACGGAAAAGATACGAGACGAAATCTGGTCCGTATGCTACGCTCTGCAAAGATCCCTTTGTTCTATCGTATCAGACGAGGAACTGGATAGTTTGGAAATGCTGAATATGATGAAAGAAAGTATTGATGACTTCCGCAACCAAGCGAAAGGATACGCTTCCATCTGGGCGGCAGGAGAAACCGCAGAGATCCAGAAGAATTTTGATGCCCCGGATAAAGGGGAATTTCCAATGCTCATTACGGCGCATGACAGCCTTGGGGAACTGATAGAAAAAGCAAGAATTGAGAAAGGAGAACTAGAGGAAATGGTAAAAATTGACAAGTCTAAAATGACTCCGGAAGAGCGTGCTGCATATGAGGAGATCATCAAGAAGTATGCAGTGGATGATACGGAGCTTGTAGAAAAGAAAGATCCTGTAAAACCAGGAGAGAATGAGGAAGAAATCGAGGAAGAAACAGAAAAAGCCTGTGGAACAAAAAAGCCGACAAAAAAATCCGTGTCTACAGATGAGATAGAAAGCCAGGAAGATATTTACAAAGGGCTGCATCCGGCAGTTAAGGCAGAGATTGAATCCCTGAGAAAATTCCGGGAAGACGCAGAAGAAAGGGAACTTCATGAGGTGGCGAAGAGGTATGCGATTATCGGGAAGAAAGAAGAGGAGCTTTTTCCGGTGCTGAAAAATTTGAAGGCAGCCGGCGGAACTGCTTATTCTGATATGATTGCTACTATGGATGCCATGACAGAAACTATGAAAAATAGCGGCGTTTTCTCAGAAATCGGAAAGTCCGGCGGATATGGAAATCCTGCTTCAATTGCCAAAAGTGCATCTGAAACTAAGATTGATGTGATCGCGAAGAGCTATATTGAGAAGGATCCTTCCATGAGCTATGTAGAGGCGGTTTCCAAAGCTTGGGAGAATAATCCGGAGCTTATGGCGGCTTATGACGAAGAAGCAGGATTTTAAGAGAGGAGGAAACTTATATGGGTAAAAATTTTAATGGCGTTCAGATTAACCAGACACCGACCATTACAGAAAAAGCCGGGGCAGAGATTGCAGACTGCCGGAACCGGATTATGAAGTATGATTCCAACGGCAATGTTATTCTGGCTACAGCCGGTACAGATATACCGGCAGGGATTGCGCTTATCGAGGCTGGATACAACGACATCAGCGGCGCGGAATCTGGAAAGGCTGCGGTTGGAGACGATGTAGATATCCAGATAAAAGACATCGGATATGTTATGGCCGGAACCGCGATTAGTAAAGGACAGGAGATTGCAGCCGGGGCAAATGGCTTTGCAGCTGTTGCAGCAGATGGGGATTACGTCCTGGGTATCGCACTGACCAGCGCAAAGAAAGATGAATACTGCCGCATTCTGATTACCAAATACCAGAAAGCATCCGCCGGCGGCGCCTAAGAACGAAAGGGAGGAATAGAAGATAATGAGAACTACAATAAATGAAATCCAGGCTGAAATCGCAAAGGGAATGCTCCGCCCCCATACGGCACTGACTAATATGGCACTGGCTTATTATCAGAATGCATCAAATTACTTCGCAAAGGCGATTTTCCCAATCTGTCCGGTAAACTTGTCCAGCGACAGTTATTACATTTTTGATAAAGAAGACCTGCTGAGAGACAACTGGCAGAGAAAGCCGGAATATGGCAAGGTTGATCCGGCAGTTGTATCGGAACATACGGAAACCTACACCTGCAAGGTGGACCAGATGATCATGGGAATTGACCAGATCCGACAGACAGACCTTCAGCGCCGCCAGGGCCCGGTAACGCGGGATCCTCGCATCCAAAGGACAAAAACCATTGCAGAACAGGCAAACATCCATCAGGATATGCTGTTCGCGAATGGATTTTTTAAAGCTGGTGTATGGGGCAATGAGTATACAGGTGTGGATACTACCAGTCCGACAACTGGGCAATTTATAAAATTTTCCAATGATAATTCCGACCCGATTAAATTTATTGACGAGCAGAAGACTGCCATGAACGAATCTACCGGGCGTACCCCGAACCGGCTGGCTCTCGGAGCACATGTGTTTGATGCACTAAAATCCCATCCGGGGATCCTGGAAAGAATAAAATACGGCGGATCCACTCCGAACCCAGCAACAGTTACTGAAAATGTATTGGCTCAGCTCTTTGGGGTTGAAAGGATCGTGGTCCTGAGATCTATTGTGAATAAAGCGGCAATGGGAGCAGATGCAGATATGGGCTATATCGGTGATCCAGATGCATTCCTTCTGGCGTATGCAACCAGCTCCCCATCTGTAGATGAACCAAGTGCAGGATATATCTTCACATGGGATATGCTTGGCAATGGACAGCTCTTACCAATTTTGAATTACCTGGTACCCTATGGCGTGCATTCCGAGTATGTAGAGGGCCTTATGGCAAGCGACACGAAGAAGACGGCGGATGATCTGGGCGTATTCTTTAAAGAAGCCGTTTAAAGTGAGGAAGGAGAATGCCTTATGAGACTGATCGCAAGGAAACCTTGCTGTTTTGAAGGCAGGAAGTACTTTATCGGGGAGGAAGTTCCCTTAGAAGCTGTCGCAAACCCGAAAGCACAGGAAAAGATGGGAGTGATTTCTTTATTTGAAGAAAATGGTCCAGAATGCAGGGAAAGAGTTTCGCCAGATTCCTTGAAGATATTCGTTCCTATCAAGCGTAAAGACAAGGAAATGGAACTTCCATTAAAATGCGAAGACCTCCGTGCGGCAGTGAGCATTATGCAGATGAGTGTAAAGGATGCGACAGAAGCCATTGAAAAGATCACGGAAGAAAGCATCCTGATCTTTTTAAATGCCTGCGATTCCCGGAAAGGGATCAAGGAGGAGACCGAAGCAAGAGCCGCAGAGCTGACAGGAAGCGGGCAGGAGGAAAGTGCAGGTGACCAGTAATGGCGGCACATTATAGTTATGACCCGGATAAGCTGCAGGAATGGGGAAAGGACCGGATGCGTTTTGAATTGGGCGATATCATGACAGAGGGCGGAGTTACGACTTGTGCTCTCTGTGATGAAGAATATCTGGCCCTTATTCCCGAAAAGCTTTATACCGGCCGGCAATGGAAGAAAGCAAAGCTGGCATGCCTGGAAAGCATCTTCCGGCGCTTTTCCTATGAACCGGACACCAAGGTAGATCCTCTTTCCTTATCTCTTGGGGAGAGGGCGAAGCTCTGGCAGGAGGAATACGAAAAACTGAAGGATGACCTGAAAAAAGGCGCCGCGGCTCCGGAAGCAATCAATCTTCTGGCCGGGAATGGGATAGGCGGGCACCACGCCCCACCCTATTTCTATGCAGGAATGATGTCCACGGAGGAAAGCGAGGGGAATGATATATGATAAACCCATTCGGGGCGATGTATCTGCGCCCAGGCAACCTTTGGAAAAGCTTTGCGGTGAAACGCCTGCGGACGGAAATGGTCAATGGATACGCTGTGGATAGCTATGCAGACACAGGGATTTACGTGACCGGAGTCCTTGCAGAAGCAACAGCAAATCAATCCGATATGAGGAAGCATTTGTGGGACCAGGACCAGCACTCCCTTACCCATACCCTTGTGGCGGTGGGAAAGGTGGGATTAAAAAAAGGAGATTTCCTCACAGTTGGGGAACGGACTTTCCTGGTATTGCTGGTAGATGATGTCGGGGCGCTTGGAATAGCGAACCTGGTTTATCTGGAGGAAAGGAACGATGTGAAATGACGGCAAGACAAGCTGCAAAAGCATTGGAAAATGAGGTACAGAAGCAAAGAAGAAGGGCGGAACGCATGATGAATACAAGGCTGCCAAGGGCTGCAAACGTATTGCGGAATGCGGAACTGAGTGTCCTGAGTGGAAATAAAAGCCCTTCCCCGCCAGGAAGTCCTCCTGGCCGCAGGACTGGGTATCTCCGCAATTCCTGGACGGTATACCATAAGAATGGGACACCTGCAGGAATGTTTGGGATCATCAGCGGGGCGCATTATGCGGGATACCTGGAAAGCGGTACCAGGAAAATGGCCGCAAGACCTTTTGTGGACAAGATCATAGAGAAAGCTATGCCCAGAATTGAGAAGATCTTCTCAGAGATTGGAGGATAACATGATTTTGGTCGATAATTCCAGGAAAGAATACAACCAGGAAGAGATTTTCCGAGGCGCACTGATCTGCGCCAGGCATAAGAGCTGGCCGGAATGGCAGTCTGGTATCGTTACAGATGTATCTGGAAGGGTGATCCGGGTGCAGTACCTTCCCTCTATCCAAAATGTGCAGAACCATTATTTTATCCTTGCAGAAGAAGTAGAAAACGGGGAATGGGAGATCCGATATTCTTCGGATGATCTGGAAAGCGTTAAGTCGTATCCAGAAAAGCAGGAAGAGGCGCCGCCGGAAGATACTGGCGATGAAATTGAGGGAAATACAGGAGGAACCATGGATGGATCTGAATGAACTGATCTATACCCGGCTGGCAGAAGATAAAGAGCTGTCGGGGAGGCTGGCCAAGTATGCAGGAAGGCCGGCAATATTTAACACAGAATTCCCGGAAGATCAGGCAGCAGGATGGGAAGGGAAGCACCAGTATCCCCGTATCTGCTACCGGGTAGATATGCAGGTGAATCAGGAACGGTCTGCGGACGGGACGCTGCATGTGACGATCTATACAGATAAGAACCCGCTGGAATTAGATGCATTAGAAAGCCTTGTGAGGGGATGCCTGAAGGACGTGCTGATGAAGCCGCATGACCAGGCGCCTTTTTGCGTGGCATGGTCCCGGACGGAACCTTATCTGATAGATGGGATGGCCGTAATCTATAAAGATATTTTATACGATATCCTGGAATATCCCGGCCAGGAGACCACGGATCCTGATCCGGTGATGGCAGTAAGCACATACGTGAAGGAATTATATCCAGAATCGGTAGTGCTTGGCATTGACCGGATCGGGGATTATACGAATCCTGCCGATAAGCCGGTATTTTTCTGCCGGCTGGAAGATATCCGCAGTACAACAGGATACTGCATGCACAGTATTTCTTGGTTCCTTGCTAGGGTAGCGGTGCATCTGCTGTATCCCAATGCCCTTACCAGGCTGAAGATGATCGCTGGCATCAACCAGAAAATGGCCGTGGATGAGGAGATCATCATGCTGGACCAGTCTCCTATGTATTTGAATGAGTTAAATATGGATAGCAAGGCAGACTACCTACGGGAAGGGCAGCTTACGATAACTGGTAAATACGGATGCCTCCGGGGAGGGGAGAAAAAGCATAACCTTACCGGGGTTGGCATTGGAATGACGAATTGAAAGGAGAAGTTATGGCAGAGACTATGGAGTCCGTGAAAAAAGAAGAAACAAAAGCTCCTGCAAAAAAGGCAGTGAAGAAGGCTCCTGTACAGACGGGAGGATATACCGTAAAAGAACTGGCTTTGGTAAGCGAGAAATTATTCGGCGTGAAACGGGAATGTGTCTTAGTTGCCTTAAAAGGGGAAAAAGGAGTGCTTTCTGTGGAGGCGGCAAAAGATAAAGTAAGTAAGTTTATGAAGAAGGAGGTCAAGTGATATGGCTGGTTATTTCCAGGTCGGAGAACAGAAGATCCGGCCAGGCGCATATTTTAATGTGCAGAAAAAAGGTGAAGAGAACAGCTTCGGAGCGGTGGACGGCGTGGTGGCCGTCCTTTTTAAATCCTCTTTTGGTTCTTTGGGGAAGGTACAGGTGATCGAAAGGGAAGATGGATACGCGCAGATTTATGGAGAAGGCGGCACTACAGACGCTCTACGGGAGGCTTTATATGGCGGAGCACAGAAACTGATCGCCTGCAGGGTTGGAAACGGCGGCACAGCGGCTACAGTTTCCCTTACTGCGGCTACCGGAAAGGTAAAGATCACTGCAAAGTATCCCGGAAAGATGAATTTCTCCGTTACTGTCCGGGAGAAGCTTGCGGACAGCAGCAGGAAAGAATGTATCATCTATCTGGATACCCAGGAGTTTGAAAAAGTGAATTTTGCAGCCGGGGAGGATGAAGCGGCGGCGTTGATCGCAGGGTTCGCGAAGTCTAAGAATTTCCTGGCTGAAGCAGAAGAAAGTGCATCCGGGATCGTCACGGACGTATCCCAGAGCGTATTTACAGCAGGCACGGATCCAGAAACGACAAATGCGGACTACAGTGCGGCGCTGTCTGAAGTGGAGAAGTATTATTTTAATTCCATCTGTGTAGATACCGAGGATACAGACGTACACGGGCTGGTTTCGGAATTCCTGGACCGCATCTACAATGCAGGACAGTTCGGCGTGGGATTTATCGCGGAGAGATCCAATAAGGACTATGATGAGCGGCTTGCGGCAGGGGCGGGATACGACAAGGAAAATATGTCGTATATCTTAAATGCCAATGCGAAGGCAAAAGAACTCTCTTTAGAGGGATACCAGGTTGCTGCTTATATAGCGGGGGCTTATGCGGCTGTCCCATCTAACCAGTCCTTAACACACATGGTTATTGACCGGTATACAGAGCTGGGAGAATTGCTTACCAATAGCCAGTATGAAGCTGCTATTGAAAACGGATGTATCGCCCTTAGTTATAATTCAGACGATAAGGTATGGCTGGACAGCAGCGTGAATACCCTTCTTCATCCGGATGAGAACCACGATGAAGGCTGGAAGAAGCTCCGCAGGGTAAAGACCAGGTATGAGCTGATGTACCGGGCAAACGCCCAGGCGGACGCGTTGGTAGGCAAGGTGGATAACGATATCAATGGCAGGGCAACCATCATTGCTAAGATCCAGAAGATCTGCAATGACATGATCCAGGAGGGCAAGCTGGTATCTGCGGTTGTATCAGAGGATACGACCATGGTGGCAGATGGGGATTCCTGCTGGTTCGTGATCGATGTGATCGACAAGGATTCCGCGGAGCATATCTATCTGACCTATAAATTCCGGTTCAGTACATTAGAAGAATAATGGGAGGGAGTAAAGCATGTTAAATACAAGAGCTTCAAGCGATGCCCGGCATGGACGTTCTGGCAAAGACGCCATGCTGTATAACGAAGATGGGGAAGCGCTGGCCCAGGTGGACAGCTTCCAGACGAAGGCAGCGTTTAATAATAATAAATATAATCCTATCGGACAGAACCTGGAACTGGAGGTAAATAATACTATTGGTATCACGATCTCTATCTCAGAGATCACGGTATTGGATGGCTATCTGTTCAACCAGGTAATGGATGCGGTGGAAAATGGGGAAAGCCCGGTATTGACCCTGGACGGGGTGATCGAGGGGCGGAATGGCTCCCAGGAGCGTATCACTTACCGGGAATGTATCTTTTCCGGGGATAATGACCTGCAGAACGTATCTACAGGAGATTTCCTTAAGAGATCCTTTAACCTCCATTGTAACGGGAAACCGGAAAGGCGTTCCAGCCTGACGATCTGATATTCAATAAAGAAACGGGGAGATGGATAGCTGTCTCCCTGAATTTATAAGGAGAGAAGCAAAATGCCGAAAGTAGAAAATGAATTTATGACTGCTGACATCGAAGAGGAGGAAACAATGCTTTCTGAGGAAGAACAGAAGCAAGAGCTTCTGGCGAACGAAGACGCTATGCTGCAGGCTCTCTTTGATTCTGCGGATTATGTGAAGGGAGAGACCAGGACTTTTGAGATCACCCGTTATGGGAAAGTATATTTTACTTTTACGGTTACTCCTTTAAGTGAAGCTATGGTAACGGATATCCGGAAGAAATATACCAGATATACAAAGAATAAGCGGATGGGTACAAAAGTGGCAGAAGAAGTAGATACACCAAAGTATAAAAGCTCCCTTATTTATAATTCCACAATCCCGGCAGACAAAGAACGGATCTGGGATAACCGGCGCTTATGGGAAGGGCTGCGGAAAAAGGGGATTAATATCGTAAACGCTTTGGATGTGGTAGATGCCATTTTACTCCCCGGTGAGAAAACAATGATCATTGAAGAACTGGATAATTTAAGCGGTTATGACGAAAACAGCCAGATCGAGACGGTAAAAAACTGATCCGGGCAGGCGGGAAAGCGACTTTGCTCCATTATATTTTTCAAAGGCAGGGAATCCTGCCGGATAAGGTGATGAGCCTGCCCAGCGGGGTAAGAAATTTCCTGTTTGCATCTACGATCGTCCGTTTGGAAGATGCGGCGAAAAAAGTGAGGAGGTGAGTGGATATGGCCCAGACGATACGGATTGAGATCCCAGTGGAAGTGCAGGACAATACCGGGGCAGTAGAAGGGATTAAGAAAAAACTGGAAGATCTTGGAAAGACTTCTGAATCAGTTTCAAAATCGTTGAATTCCATTGGGAAGACGGGCGCTCGGAAGGGTTTGATGTCTTTTGCTGATATAGATTCCTCCTCTGTGTCTAAAGTGCTAAGCGAGGTAGAGTCCGGAGGTTCCAAGATAGGGAGGCTTTGGTCTACTACTACTGGCGTGGTAAACAAGCTGATGTCTCCCCTTACTTCTGTCGCCAGTATGCTCACAAGCCCGCTCACTGGCCTTGCCAGTATGGCAGGGGCGAGCATGGGGCTGGCTGATGCGGTAAGTACATATTCAGATTTTGGAGCTACAATGTCCAGGGTAGAGGCTCTTGCTAATGCAAATGAGGAGCAGATGGTAAGGCTGACCCAGACTGCGAAAGACATGGGCGCAACTACAAAGTTTTCCGCTACGGAATCCGCAGAGGCTTTTACCTATATGGCACAGGCCGGATGGAGCGTAGACGACATGATAAGCGGTATTGGCGGTGTTATGAGCCTGGCGGCAGCAGACGGATTGGATCTTGCGTCTACAACGGATATTGTGTCCAATGCCCTTACTGCTTTCGGACTGTCTGCAAAAGATACCGCGCAGTTTGCGGATGTACTGGCAGTTGCTTCCTCTGCATCAAATACAGACGTATACAATTTGGGTGAATCCTTAAAGTATGCAGCCCCTGTTATGGGTGCTTTGGGATATAACATCCAGGACACGGCCCTTGCCCTGGGGCTTATGAGCAATAATGCCATAACAGGCAGTATGGCAGGTACAGCTTTGAGGACATCCCTGACAAATATGGCATCCCCAACGGAGGCTATGGCAACAGCTATGGAAAAATATGGCATTAGCCTTACGGACAGTGAAGGGAACATGAAATCCCTGCGTGGAGTGATGGAGAATTTAAGGAGCAGCCTTGGCGGCCTGTCAGAGTCCGAACAGACGGCGGCGGCATCGACTATCTTTGGGAAAGAGGCTATGTCTGGTATGCTTGCTATTATAAATGCAAGCGAAGAGGACTGGCAAAGCCTTGCCGCTCAGATTGATAATTCCGCAGGCGCGGCAGACCGGATGGCCGAAACCATGCAGGATAATCTTGCCGGAGCCCTGGAAGAAATGGGCGGGGCCGTAGAAACCGCCCAGATCACACTTGGGGAACGGCTGGAACCGTATATCACAGGGGTGGCTGGCTTTGTGACAGAAGCAATGCCGGCAGTAGAAGATGCGATTAATGACATTATGGATTTTGTGGATGTAAAGGTCGGAAATATCAGCCAAAAGATAAATGCACTGACGCTCACGGATGAATGGCAAAATGCAGATCTGTTCGGGAAGATTGACCTTGCGTGGGATAAGTTGATAGTGGAACCATCGGCAAGCTGGCTGAAAGAAACGGGTGTACATATCGCCACAGGTATTGTAGGCGGGATGTTTTCTGAAGCGGCGAAAATCCTTCCTGGTGGGGAAGAGGCCGGGATCATGTCTTGGTTAAGCGCTGGGACACTCATTAAGGGTGCGGATAAGGCGGTTTCGGGAATTAGGAAGTTCACTTCTGTTTTGAGTGATATTTCTCCGGTTGCTGGAAAAGTGGGATTGGCAACGGCTGGCGTGGCTGCCGGAATTGCAGCAATTGCAGTAGCCGTGGACAATTACAATCAAAATTTGCTCGATCAGAATCTTGAAGAGCATTTCGGAAGTCTGTCCCTGACGGCCGATCAGATACAGGAACTGGCAGAATATGTGGTTCCTGTGGAAATAACAGCAGACCTGAAATTGGCAAACGTAAATTTTGAAGAAGCAGAACAACTGGTGGAAGAAGCTGAAGCGGCATTAGAAGCAAATAATTTTATAAACTGGAAAGTCCATAGGGTTGGAGTTGACCTGACGGAAGTTGACAAGGAAAATCTTCTTACGAATACAGAAACTTTCGTTACAAATGTAGAAGAATCCCTAGAAAAAGAAGAATACGCTGCAGAATTATCCGTTAAAGCTATATTGGGAGAAGTAGAATCCCAGGAGATCGTATCGCAAATGCAGGCATGGTTTAAGGAAGATGCAGAAATAGTTTCAACGCTAGGAGATGCAGTTACGGATTTGCTCCAAAACGCTTTAGACGAAGGAACCTACAATATCGATACATCTACAGCAATCAGTATAATGCAGTCCAAAATGCTGGATATGACAAACGGAGCAAAGCAGGCAGAACTGAAGGGGAAACTCTCCTGGCTGGAACTGACATCCAATGGAGCAGCGCTGGACGCAGATTCATGGTCAGCCTTCGTAACAGAGGCGGGAACATATCAACAAGAATTGCTTAATGCAGAATCCGCAAATTATCAGAATGTTTTTGCTAAACTAAATCAGGCTGCATACAATGACCCATCCAGAACAGGGCAAGTTGAACAGATGAAGCTTTTATTGGGTGATGCATATAACGAACTCGGCACTACGTCCTTATTAAATGTGTGGGGTACTTTTCAAGATTCCTTAAGTACAGCTTACGGCGATGAACTTAACACAGCAAAAGAAAATATTAGCAGTTCTACACAGGACTGGATAAAGTTCTTTAATTCTGAGATGGAAAGCGCTGCGAATATGAAGGGTACTGTTGATCCATATCAATATCTTAATTCTGCAATGCTAAATGCAGAGACAATAAGCGGCGATTTGGATAAAGGGACGCAATTAGCGTTAATGGATAGGTATGAGACGCTGTTTCCAACAGTAGAACAGTTACAAGGGGCTATTGATTCTGTCTATGGCGAGAATGGAGAACAATTAAGGAAAGTTCCACAGGCTGTCATGGATGCTTATTATCAAGCTATGGAAATAGGTGCTGCAGGAGGAGACGACTATGCTATTAATGCTTTAATGGCAAAGCAAGTTGCAGAATCATTCGGCGGAGACAAAAGCTCCTTTATGTCTATGCTGGAAGACGCTGGAATTACGTTTGAAGGACTACCAGAGGCATTTCAGGAAGGCTTAAACCGTGCTTTTGCAGAAACTACGGATATGGATTTTACAGGATTATCTGATAAGCTTATGGAAAGCTTTTCTGGAGAAGAAGTTGATTGGCAGGCTGTAGAATCTATTCTGAATGAATATGGTTTTTCTGTTAGCGAAGCATTATCAGAACAAGGGATTGATGTCGAAGGAGATGTAAAAGCTAATGCGGATGGAGTAAACCTGGATTTAGATGAAATTTCTCATAGATTGGAACAATCTATGTCCGCATTGACAGCTGAGGGAGTTGAGTTTTCTGTCACGGCAGAGGGTGTCCAGGTAGATCTGACAAATGTGGAAGTGGATTCTGAAACCGCCATGGGACAGATAGAGGCTGCCCTCGGGATGGAGACCGGCACATTGAGCGGCGCAGGCATAGAAGTAGAATCTGGTGCCACTGTGACAATCCCATCTGAGCTTGTACAGGTAGATACCTCTGACTTTCAGTCTGCCGTAGGCGAAGCTGCGGAAGCGGAACAGCCGGAATCTGTCCCTGTAGATGCGGGAGCGGATGTGAAGGTCGGGGTAGATAATGTAGATGCATCTGAGGCATATGTAAATACTGCCAGTGAAGCGCAAGAAACGTTTGCAGATCCTGTTCCTGTAGACGCAGATGCTGAACTGAATATGACGCATAACAATAGCACAAGCGAAGTCTCTAGGATATACGGTGAAGTGGATGGAGAGATAAAAGGCAAATTTGCGTCAGGATTTACAGCAAATGCAGATGTCTATGTATCTCTTAATTGGAAAATTACGAACCCGACTGCAAGTATCAGTGTCTCTGCGTCCGGAGGTTCTGCAACAGCAACAATCGGCAGTGCGGCGGCATCTGCGGAGGGACGCTTTGTAGACAGCCCGTTGTTGTCTTGGATTGGAGAGGATGGGCCGGAGTTCGTTATCCCGGTTGGGGCAAGCCGGAGAAGCAGAGGTTTAGAACTTTGGCAGCAGGCCGGAAGGATGCTGGGAGTTCCAGGATATGCTGACGGCGGCATCTTTGCCCCCTACAGCCTGTCCAATACCTTTGGAGAGACAGACAGCGGAGGGAATGCTCCTGGATTTAATGTATCCGTACCTGAATCAAAAGAAGCTGGCGATAGCGGAAAACCCTTCCAGGTTTCCGTAAATATGAACAATACCTTTGAGATCAGCGGGGATAACCCGACGAACATTTTGCAGATGATAAAAGCAAATATGAAAACGATCACAGATGATCTCAGTAAAGAAATTGCAGATCGGTTAGCAGATAGTTTTTCTAATAGACCAGTGTAAGAGGGAGGGAGAACATGGACATTTACCTGAAAGAAAAGCAGAACACGAAATCACAGTTCCAGTTTCCTTCCCTGCCCGAAATGATAAAAATAAAAGGAAGCGCAAACTATCAGGAGTACGACATTATAAAAAAAGGTACATATGCTTTCCCGGCAGGCTTTGATATCCGTACCTTCCAATGGAGCGGGTACTTCTGGGGGAAAACCAGACAGAACGACCGGTCACTGAACCGCAAGTGGATGGCGCCTATGGCATGCGCAAATAAACTTAAAGCGTGGATGGAAAAAGGGACGGTACTGAACCTGGTCATATCCGGCGGCGGGATTAACAAAGATGTGACCATAAAAAGCCTGGACTGTACGCAGATGGGCGGAAATGGGGATATGGAGTATTCGATCACGCTGGTCCTGCACCGGCCCTTGAAAATCTATACGACAGATGAGCTGGGGACAGATACAAAAAAGACCACCAAGAAAAAGACAGTGGCCAGGGAAGAGACGAAACCAAAAAAGAAGCAGTATACAGTTGTCTATGGGGATAATCTTTGGAGCATTGCCATGGAGTATTACGGAGGCAGCGGCGAAGATTGGAAAAAAATCTACGACGCAAACAAAGAGATCATTGAAAGCACGGCAAAGAAGCACGGATACAGTTCCTCCGACAATGGATGGTGGATCTTCCCTGGCTGTGTTTTGGTGATCCCGTAATGGATGTAACAGTAAATAAGTACTTGATTTTCTATAAGTGGCAAGGGAGATGAAATCGTGGTCGAACCAGTAAAGTACAGTTACAAAACCATCCTTATCACAGAATCCGGGAAGCAGTATGACATATCTGAATTTATTGAAGACCTAGGCTGGGAAGAACTTGAAAAGGAACTTGCCGCGAGGATCAGCTTTACTGCGAAAAATGATAAGACATCCAAGGGCCGCATCTCCGCCCTGGCAAAGCCGAATTGTTATGTCGTGCTGCTTTATTCTTACAATGGCGGTAAGACCACAGAGGCTGTCCGGGGAAAAATCAACGAATGGAATCCCAGTGCAAAGTTTACATCAGAAACGTTTAAGGTCAAAGCCTATGATGAGCTTCACGACCTGGAGGAGTCAGACGATGATCTGTATTATTCTTCAGGTGCCGGTACGAAGTCGGTGCTCACTAAGCTGTTTAGCGACTGGAAGATTCCTGTCGGAAGATATACTGGGCCGGACGTTAAGCATGGAAAGCTGAAATATGATAAAAAATCCCTGGGGAGCATTGTCACGGAGATACTGGAGGAAGCGAAAAAGAAGGGCGGCGGGGACGCCGTGATAAGGGCTGTCAAGGGGAAGGCGGATATCCTTGCTTATGGCAGTAATACGAAAATTTATCATTTCGAGGAGACAGAACACCTTTTATCCATATCCCATAAGATCAGCGTTACCGGCATGGTGACAAGGGTAAAGGTGGTAGGCGAGGAAAATGACGATGGGCGGAGGCCGGTAGAGGCTATGGTAGACGGAAAGACAAAGTACGGGATCCGTCAGAAAATCTATACCCGCGGCTCAGATGAAAGCTTAGGTGAGGCTAAAGAAGCGGCACAGGAGATCCTGGACGAAGATGGGGAGCCGGAGGAAGAGATTGATATTGAAGCCCCGGATATACCGGAAGTGCGAAAAGGGGATCTGGTACACCTTAAGACATCAACGGTGGGAAGCGGTTACTTTTATGTCCTGGAGGCCGTTCATGACTGTGACATCGGGGAGATGGAATTGAAATTAAAAAAAGCCCCGAAAGCGGATGGAGGAAGTTCCGGGGAGAAACAGGATGATAGCTCCAAGGGTGATGGAAATTATAATGTTGGGGATATTGTTGAGTTTCACGGCGGTATGCATTATGTATCGTCTGATGCGCCTTCAGGCTATAAGGTATCTGCCGGGAAGGCAAAGATAACCTATACGAATCCCGGAAGCGCCCATCCATGGCACCTGGAGACACAGGACTGGGAGCAGACTCATGTCTGGGGATGGGTAGACGATGGGACATTTGATTAAAAGGAGGCGGCAGATTTGGCAAATAGAGGGAACCCAGGGATCGCAAGGATGGCAGATGTATTGGATAAGCGGATGCGGGCGCATACCCCCAAGGCTCTGGATATGGACTTTGGGGAGATCACATCGGGATACCAATTAAAGCCAAACAATTTTTCGAAGCTTATCCCGCCGTCTGATTATGAGGTATGCCGGCAGCTCACTATTGGAAATGCCGGGGAGTATCTTACTAATGTAACGACACCGGAAGGGAATGGACAGGCGTATATCCCGGATAGCATGAGAAAGTTAAAACCGGGAGACCGGGTAGTGTTTATTTGGGTGCAAAATACTCCGGTAGTATTGGACATTATTGTAAAAGCAGACAAACTGTGAGGTGGTTGGGATGGCTGACAGTATAGAAAAGACAGAGGAGATTGGCTTATTTCCGGTTATCGACATTCCGGAATTTATCGAGGAAGAGGATGATTACGACAGGGTATACCGGTCCTCCCCTGCGTGGGACCTGGAAAAGGGAGATTTTGTGATGGATACGACGAATGCAGTGCCAATGAACGAAGGACTGGAAGCATACCGTGTCTGGTGCGTAAAAGCTGTGGCAACTGCCCGGTATAGGTGCAGGGCTTATGATGAGGATATTGGCTCTGAGATGGATGCTGCGCTTAAGGAACCGGATGAAAACGCGGTAGAACTTGCGATAGAAAGGACGATCACGGAAACACTCCTTGTAAACCCCAGGACGGAATCCATAGAGAATTTTGAATTTACCTGGGAAGGAAGCCACGTGAAGGTGGATTTCTGGGTTTATGCGGTTGATCAGGAACAATTTCCTCTGGAAATTATCATAAAGACGAACGAGAGGTGATGCAGGGTGGCGGTTGAATTTAATGCTCCTGATTTTGTCCAAAACAGTGATCCGGAAACGATACATGAACGGATGATGAGCTATCTGCCGGCAGATATAAGCGCTATGCCGGGAGATTTCCCTTATGATTTCACAAAACCTACAGCTATAGAACTTTCGCAGTTTATCCAGCTCCGTATTGTCCGGGCACTAATGATCGCTTTCCCGGAATATGCCTGGGAGAGTTGGCTTGACATGCATGGGGACCATGTACATGTAAAACGAAGGGACGCAAATAAAGCGTCTGGAGTGATCACTGTACAGGGGGAGGCCGGGGTGACGATTCCGGCAGGGACTATCTTTTGTGTGCCGGCTACAGACGGCCGGATGGCAATCGAGTATGAGACAGACGAAGAAGTAAAGTTGACCGGAGAGCCGGTAGACATTCCGATTACAGCAGTAGCCGCAGGAAAAGCATCCAATGTGGCTGCCAATACGGTGTCGATCATGCTTGAACCCATGGAGGGAATCCTTTCTATTACCAATAAAGAGCCGATCACGGGCGGTACGGAGATAGAAGACGATGCTTCTTACTATGAACGGATCCATGCCGAATATGAGGGAGTAAGTTCATATGTGGGAAATGACAGCGATTATATTCGGTGGGCGAAAGAGGTAAATGGTATTGGGGACTGCATTGTAGTTTCGGCCTGGAATGGACCGGGTACTGTAAAGCTGATCTTAGTAGACAGCAATGGACAGCCGGCAAATAAGCAGCTTCTGGACGCGGTGTATGAGCATATCGTATCCCCAAGTGACCGGAGCCAGAGATTGCTTCCGGCAGGGGATGCTACGTTGACGGTGGAGGCTGCGACCAATAAGGGGATACGGTATGTGTGCACGGGCCTTTTACTGGAGAATACCAGCCTTGAGGTTGTACAGGAAGCGTTTAAGAAAGAAGTGATGGACGTATATACAGAGGCAAAGGAAGAAGGCGTATTGCGATATAATGATGTGCGGCCGGTATTATCCAGGATCATTGGCGTAGAAGATTTTGAAGACTTTCGGATGAATGACGGATATAAGAATATTCCTCTTGGAAGCGGGGAGTATGCTTATACAGAATCGGTGGAATTTTCAGAGGGAGGTGGATAATCTATGGATTTAGAACACTTTCCTAAAAGTGAAGCCGCGAACCGTATGCTTTCTTATGTAACAAAAGGCTGGTACGACAGGTCTTATGTAGGAAAATGGATTTTTGAAATCCTTGGAAAGGAAGTAGATACTGCAGAAAAGCTTGTGGATGAACTTCCCTACCAGTTTTTTGTTGATACGGCTACGTGGGGCCTGCGATACCACGAACTAAAATATGGACTTCCTGTCCGTGAAGACCTTAGCTATGAGGAACGGCGGGCGTTGATAAAACTAAAAAGGGATTCCCAGTATTCTATGACTCCGTACCGTATGGAGTCTATTTTATTTGACCAATTTGGCGTCGAAGTGCATGTAAACGATACAAATGATTCAGGCGGTTTTGCTTTTGAACACCCAAATATTTTTTCCGTGACATTTGTCCAGGATGGTGATGGGAAAGAATTTGATACTTTAAAGGCAAAGGTTCTAATTGACAAGTTGAAGCTGTCCCATACGCTGTATCACTATCGCTATTGGCTGATGCTGGAAGTAACACAGAAGGTAGAGTGTGACATTAGCCTGGAACTTTGCAGTAAAGTATCTGTATGGAGCGATGAGAATTACGGATACGAAGAGATATTCCTGGATGGGAAATATCTTTTGGACGGAAGCATCTGGCTGAATGGATACAAAGATAAAAGAGCGATTGGCAGGTATATCGAAGCAGATGCGGAATATGGGATGAAGTATGAAACCGCGCCGGTTTATGCAGGCGGGATCACGGTCGGAAAAAATCTGTGGTATTTGAATGGAGAATATAGACTGGATGGCCAAAAACTTCTGAACGCGGAAGAATATGAAATTTCACTGTAGGGAAGGAGGAAAGAGATGGAAGCTAAGATAACAAAAATAGGAAGAGAACTGTTGTGTAAAGCACATGCCGGGGATGCCACTTTAAGCCCTATAACCTACATTGCGTTAGGAAGCGGGGGCTGTCAGGAGGGGATCCCTGCAGAGGTGACGGGAAATGAGACTGCTTTAAAAGCGGAACTGCTTAAAAAAGAGATCACGTCTCACCAATACAAAGAAGAAGCCACGGGTGAGACGGTAAAAGTAAAAATGCAGTATACGGTTGTCCTTGCGGAGGAGGAGCTTGCGGATACTAAAATAAGCGAAGCAGGCCTGGTAGATGCCGAAGGGAACCTGATCGCATACCTTACCTTCCTGGAAAAAGGAAAAGACCAAGGGATGGAATTTACCTTCCATATCGACGAGATCTTTTAAAGGGAGGGATAGGAATTGAGCGACTTTTTGATTCCGGATAATCCGGAATACAGCGTGGAGATGCGGAAACTGGAAGTGACAGATCCGGCCCATGCAGGCTTGTTTAATATAATGTTTGGCCAGCTCTTGGAGAATGATGCTTATTTCAAAGCCCAGGTGGATCAAGTTAAGAAAGACCTGGAAGATATGGCCGGAGGCGAGGAAATAAGCGGAATCGTCCAGGAACAAATAGGGCAGGTGCAAGATCAGATTGGCGAGCTTCAGCAGCAGCTACAGAACCAGATCGACACAAAGGTAGATAAATCTATTCTGCTGTCTGTTATTATCCCGTCTACAGCCTGGACCGGAGACACAGCACCTTATACTGCTCAGGTGGCGGTGGAGGAGCTGACTGGATCTGAGCAGGAGCTGATAGAGGTATTTGTCCAATATGAAGCAAGTTTTGATCAAAAGACTGCATGGGCTGAGGCTGGGATTGCATCCGGAAATAACATCCAGGGCGCAATTATCCTGGAGGCCCTGGGGGAGAAACCGACAGTGGATATCCCCATCCATATTTTAAAACGTGGGGATCTGGGAGATAACACCAGCGGGGCAGCCTGTGATTGTGTGCCACTTACAGAACAACAGATAGAGGATATCGTATCCGGGACTTATGAACCGGGAGAGGACGAACCAGCGGCCTGTGGATGCGTTCCGCTTACAGCTGGAGAAATAATAGATATCGTAGAGGGGTGAGACTATGGCTGCTATCCGGGCACCGACTTATATAACGTAACTGATCTACAAAGTAAATAAAAAAAGGAGGAGCAAAGATTTATGAAAGTCTTAACAGACACGGGGCTGCAGAGTTACCACGAGCAGGTAAAAGAGCACTTTGTAGCCAAAGAAGAGGGCAAAGGGCTGTCTACAAATGATTTCAGTGACGAATACAAAAAGATTGTAGATGATCTGAACTATACAAAGATTGCAGTTAATACCATGACAGCAACGAACAGCAGTAATGAGATCGGAGCTACAGTTACAGAGACAACGGTATCCTGGACGTTAAATAAAATCCCGAAGACCCTTAAGATTAAATTTGGAGATGAGGCGGAGGAAACTCTGGAGACATCCGCTACATCTAAGTCTTATACAGGAAAGAGCATTACGGCTAATACTACAATAAAACTTACCGCAACAGATGAAAGGGACGCTACGGCTACTAAGTCTGCGACCATCGGCTTCCAGCCGAAGATCTATTGGGGTACGGCAGACAGCAAGGAGGCTTATACCAGCGAGGATATCCTTGCATTGGAAGGCTCCGCTCTTGCTTCCAGTAAATCTAAAACCTTTACGGTAAATGCGGATGCAGGAAAGCATATCTTGTTTGTAAGTCCATCCAGCTTTGGAACACCAAGCTTTAATGTTGGTGGCTTCGATGGCGGTTTTACAAAGGCAGGAACGGTAAGCCACCAGAACGCACAGGGATATGAACAGAATTACGATGTATGGAAATCTGTACAGCCCGGGCTTGGACGGACTACAGTAAAAGTATCATAAGGAGGGGATAAGTATGGCACAGAGTATTGACGGCGGTGTTGTAGTAGTGAACACGTTATCTACGAAAAATAATGGTGATTATCCTCTTGTAATGGCAGAAAGCGTAGGGCTTTCTGATGGCGGCACGGTAGAGGAGAAA
This sequence comes from Candidatus Blautia faecavium, assembly GCA_019118425.1. Taxonomy (GTDB): domain Bacteria; phylum Bacillota; class Clostridia; order Lachnospirales; family Lachnospiraceae; genus Blautia_A; species Blautia_A faecavium. The sequence goes on from DWYZ01000247.1 coordinate 21,567, forward strand.
CTTAAAACACTGGAAGAAGTCAGTGGGGACATAGAAGCGATCACAGAGGAAGAGATCGCGGCATTATTTACAGAATGATTTTTTAAAAGAAAAGGAGAAATAACATCATGGCAAAATTTTTAGATTTAACAGGTTTAACCAGTGCGATTAATAAGATTAAAACATGGGCTACAGGACAGTTTGTACCAGGAACCCGAAAGGTAAATAATAAACCTTTAACAGGAGATATCAATCTGACAGCATCTGATGTAGGGGCAATTCCCACCACAGAGAAAGGCTCCGCAAGTGGTGTAGCCTCCCTGGACGAGAACGGAAAGGTGCCAGCAGCACAGCTACCATCCTATGTAGATGATGCCCTTGAGGGTTACCTGCATACAGACGGGAAGTTCTACGAGGAGGACGATCATACCACAGAGATCACAGCGGAATCCGGAAAGATCTATGTAGATATTGCAACCAATAAGACCTACCGCTGGTCAGGAACTACATATGTGGAGATTTCCGCATCCCTGGCTTTGGGAGAAAACGGCAGCACTGCATTCCCCGGCGATAAAGGTAAAGTAGCGTATGACCATAGCCAGTCAGCCCATGCTCCTGCAAACGCAGAAGCCAACGTGCAGTCCGATTGGAACGAATCCAATACCGGAAGCGATGCCTTTATTAAAAATAAACCAACCAGTCTGCCGGCAAACGGAGGTAATGCAGATACAGTAAATAATCACACGGTAGAAGCCAATGTGCCTGCAGATGCTAAGTTTACGGACACTACATACAGCGCTTTTAAGGGCGCGAGCGCGTCTGCAGCAGGTGGGACAGGACTGGTTCCAGCTCCAGCGCAAGGTGGAGAAGGGAAATTCCTTTCCGGGGATGGAACCTGGAAGGATATTGAGATTCCAGAAGTAGAAGCAATTTCTGAGGAGGAGATCGCAGCCCTGTTTGAGTAAGGAGGGGTGATATGGGACGGATCAGAGATATGGTGCTGCAGTTGTTTGCTGCCAGGTCTGTAAAGGCAGCATCGGCAGCTGCAGCGGCGCAAAATAAGTTCTTATCGCTTGCTGGGCTTACCTCTTTCCTGACCCATTCCAAAGCCACATTCGCCGGGAAATCCAGGCTGGTGTCCGCCAGCCTCCCGGCGTCTGGCTGGGCTGGGACAGACACCCATACCATTACGATAAACGTGTCTGGAGTAACCGCAGATACTCTTGTGGAGATCATGGTGGCGGAGACAGCCGCGACAGCCCAGAAGACAGCCTGGGCGGAAGCGGGGATTGTGTCCGGAAGTACAGGAGCGGGGACAGTGAGCCTGGAAGCGATTGGGGAAGTACCGGAGGTAGATATCCCGGTAACGTTGATTATAAGGGGTGATTAGAGTATGCCAGTAATTACAAGAGGGAGCGGGCTAGGAACAGGCGGAGGAAGTGGAAAAGGATATCCGACAGCAGACGTATCCGGAATACAGATTCTTCCCGGAGTCCTGAGCGCAAAACTGAAATGGACGGATCCGGATGATACCGTAGTAGACAATGCGGTATTATCAGAATGGCAGAGTACCATAATAGTTCGAAAAGAAGGGGCAGTACCAGATAATATAAAAGATGGAACTATGGTTATTGAATGCAATGAGAAGAATAAATACAAGGATACTTGGTATGAAGACAAGGGACTTGTGGAAGGGAAAACATATTATTATAGATTCTTTACAACAAGTACGTCTGGAGTGATAGGAGATGGATCGCCTACCGTAAAGATTATCGCTGTAGCCGTATCAACTACACTCTCAGAAAACGGTTGGGATGTGATCAGTTCCGTAGCGCAAGCCGGTACAGCACAGAATTATTGGAGCGTAGGTGATGAGATTGATGTAGAACTTACAGGAACCTATGCACAGAAGATCACATTGAGAATTGCGGGGTTCAAACACGATGATCTTTCAGATGGAAGCGGAAAGGCAGCGATCACATTTATCTGTAAATATCCGATGCAGGAAGAGCTGACAATGGACTCTCCATCAAGCGGATATCCCTATCATTATGGGAATACAAAAATGCACAAGGATACTATGAATGAGATTAAAGCATGTCTCCCAATGGATTTGCAATCTGCCATAAAGATAATAACCAAAAAATGTGAACAGGTTGAAATGGGCCTTCAGAATGTACAATGTGAACTTTTCCTTTTGTCTTGCTATGAAATATTAGGAAAATCACCATATTCAAAAGATGGAGAAAGGTATCCTGTTTTTACGACAGATTCAACTGTTTCAAATGTTTATTCGGGAGAATGGTGGACGAGAACCCCATATAGTTCTAATAAATATGTATGCATTACTGGAGCCAGCTATACTTATAGAGATTCGAGTGAAAAGCGTAAAGTTGTATTTGGATTTTGCCTATAAAAGGAGGAAGAGAAAATGCCGTTAATTGTTAGAGGATCCGGATTTTCAGTGGGGGGGGGTAAAAATAGCTACTCCACAGATGCAGTACAAATAATCAAAATAACAGGAGCAGTAGGGAAGACAGCTATCTGGTGGAGTGACCCGCAGGATACCACACTGGACGCGATTGTTTTTGTAAAATGGGCCGGAACACTTGTGGTCCGAAAGGAAGGAAGCGCACCTATCAAC
>DWYZ01000248.1 GCA_019118425.1 Candidatus Blautia faecavium
GAAATCCTGGGAGTGCAGCGGATCCCCTTTTCTTTCATCTGTGTCAGCTTCAGGCCAAGCAAAGTATCTATGGAAGGATTGCCGCTTGAAACCAAAGCTTCTGTTTTTACCAGAAGATCTGTGGTAGAGTGAAGGTAATCCAGAAGCTCCTGGCGGTTCCCTTGGTCATACAGCAAAGAGATCGTCTGCAGATGGTTTTTCATGTCATGGCGGATTGCCCTCACCTGCGAATTGACCTGGAGAAGATCCTTATAATGCTGCTCCTGTTCTTTTACCTGCAGCTCTAAAAGAGCTTTTTCCTTTTCTTGTTTATAATAAAGGCCAAAACGCTGTACCAGGCCGAAAACAGCAATGTTAATAAAAAGAAAAGTAGCCTGTATAAACAAATGCATCAAATCCTGTGCAGGACGTCCCAGGCTGGTTCCCTTTAAAAAGAATAAGATCAAGACAGAGCTTGCCAGGGTAGTGACCGGGATGAAAAGGAAAAGAAGCCAAAGAGACAAAGGCAGGTTTTCGTCAGCTGTCTGGCACAGCCTCAGGCATAAAAACAGTAAAAACCAAAGTCCGATGTGATAAACGATCAGATACCACATGGCCCAGATATTCCCGTTTCTAGGCAAAATGTTAGTAATATCATTTAAAATGAATATATATGAAAAAATAATGGAAAACAGACAGCTTTCAAACAGCAGCTTTTTCTTCGGTTTTTTCGGATATGCCCACAGACATAAAAGACTGATGGGAAAGATGAAAAAGCTGTTGTCATAAGGAGATTGCAGGAGCAGCACAAGCATTACGCCAAAGGCCAAAAGGCCTGCAGGTGCTTTTTTTCTTTTAGGGATCGGTCCGTACATCCGTTTCATAAATTCCATCAGGATCAGCAGATCTATGACACAAAGAAAAAGATTGATAAAGATATCATAAGGGGTGGTATAGATCATTGGTCAGCCCTCCATTTTAAATAGGTCAGATGTTTGGCACGAAGCTCCTTACGGTACCGCTTGCTCACTGGGATCTGCTGTCCGGTATGAAGAAGGATACTGGTATCTGTTAAGGTATGGATATAATCCATATTTATGATATAAGAGGCATGCACCCGTACGAACAGCAGCTTATCCAAAGCGGAAAGAACATCAGACAGCCGTCCGTAGAATTCGTAAGAGTCACCCGGCGTGTATAAGGTGACCTGGCGAAGCCTTGACTCAAAATATACGATTTCCTGGAGAGGAATCTGATATTGCTTTCGCTCAATATGAAAGTGAAATAGTTTTTGTCTGTTTTGCAGATGAGCAAGAGCATCGGCTAAAGCTTTTTCAAAGAGAAATGGATCAATAGGTTTTGTGATAAAACGAAAAGGGAGAGTTTCAAAAACCTGGTACACATACTCCCTGTAGTCCGTTATATAAATAAGAAGGGCATAAGGATCCCTTTTTCGGATGGAAGCAGCAGTTTCAATCCCGGAAATCCCGGGAAGAGAAATATCCATCATATAAATGGAATAACGGCTGGTATCCTTGGAAAGCTCATTAAGAAGTTCTTCTCCCCTTGAAAAAACATCTACCGTGCATTCCGGCATAAATTCAAAAATAAGCGTCTCTATCTGTCCCTGCATGGGGATACTGTCTTCACATACGGCAATAGAAATCATGCGCAATCCCTCTCTTTTTCAGTTGCTCTTATTATAAGCGAGAATGCAGCTTCCTGCAACCGGACCGTAAGGATAATAATAACAGATTCCCTTGTCAATAATGACATACCAGAAAAATAAGAGCAATCGGATGATATGCTTAAAGAAACAACAGGAAGGGAGCGTCTTTATGAAAAAAAGAAAATGGATTCTGGGCGGGATTGTTTTAGGATGCATTATGTTGTCCGGCTGTACTATGGTGACGGAATATGGGAAAATTTACACGCCTCTATTTGACTGGGTGGGAGAGCTTATTTACGAAGAAAGACAGCATGATAACAGACTGAAGGTAAAAGATTCCCAGGGAACGGTCTTATATGAAACCAGGAACAAAGAAGCCATAGAGTATTTTGCGGCTTTGATAGAGGAATTAACGGAAGAAAATATTTCTCTTTCCTATCCGGAGACAAACGAAATCCAATATATTTATGAAGCCTGGGACAATGACAAAAAGGTATCTTTTTCGCTGTATGAACCGGGAGACATCTTATCCTGCGGGGTGGGAAGACTGCAGGTGTATTTCACTCTTTCAGACAATCTTGCCCAGGCATTTTCCCATCCGGAAGAGTGGATGGAAGAAGAATAAGGATGCTTTTATAGAAAACAGGCTCTAGACAGGAAAAGGAGAAACAGATAAAATAAATGCAGAACCGCTTGTCCCAAGGATAAGCGGACGAATTTCAAAAGACAGGAGTGAAAAGTCTATGGATCTCATACAGGGAATAAAAGAGAGAAGAAGCGTCAGAAAATTTAAAGATACGCCAATACCCAGGGAAATCATAAGGGAGATCGTTGAGATCGCCTCTTATGCGCCCTCCTGGAAAAATACCCAGACAGCAAGATATATAGTAGTGGATGACAAGGAGCTTCTAAAAAAAATTGCAACAGAAGAATGTATGATGGGATTTGCCCACAATGTAACTATCATTGCCAAGGCTCCGGCTCTGGTGATCCAGACCATAGTGAAAGGCCGTTCCGGATACGAGAAGGACGGAAGCTTTTCTACATCTAAGGAAGACAAATGGGAAGTTTTCGATGCGGGCATCGCAGCCCAGACTTTTTGTCTCGGAGCACATGCGAAAGGCCTGGGGACAGTGATCATGGGCATTTTCGATGAAAAAAAGATAGGAGAGATCATAGAACTCCCTCAGGGACAGCAGATTGCCGCCCTGATCGCCATCGGTTATCCGGATGAAAAACCAAAGGCGCCGGCAAGAAAAACGCCGGAGGAGCTGCTGACTTTTTTATAAGAGCCCAGTGTCAGGGAATTATTCGGCTGTTCCTTCCTCTATGGTTTTGATTATTTTTGCCGGAACGCCTCCTACTATGGCATTGGCGGGAACATCCTTTGTGACGACTGCTCCGGCAGCAACGACGGCATTTTCTCCAATAGTCACTCCTGGCAAGATGGTGGCGTGAGAGCCGATCCAGACCTTATTTCCAATATGGATCGGGGCGGGATAATTATTTCCTCGTTCTTTTGGGGCTTGTCCGTGATTGATCGTGGCAAGTACTACGTACGAACCGATCAGCACATCGTCCCCTATATAGATCCCGCCTTGATCCTGGAAATGACAGCCACAGTTGATAAAAACATTTTTGCCAATAAAAATGTTTTTTCCGCATTCTGTATAAAAAGGCGGAAACATCCGGAAGGAAGCATCCACCGGTTTTCCAATGATCCTGGAAAAAAGTGATACGATTTCTTCCTGCTCATGGTAAGCGTTATTTAATTCATTTGTCACAAGCATAGCCGCCTGTGCCAGCTGGTGCATATACTGGTGCATATCTGTATCGGCTGTTACGGGGTTTCCTTGTCTTAGATATTCTAAAAATTCATTCATTGTCATAAAAATCCACTCCTTGTTTCTTGCTGAAAACTTATACCTGCATTATAAAGCCACACTTTAAAAATATCAAATATAAGTATTTTGAGAAAGGGGCGCAATCCATTACTGTTCAGCCTGCGGCCGGAAGCATCGGCCTTTTTTGCTTTCGGGAGGAACTTCCATGGGCAGGGTGATCTGCACGCACAGGCCGTGGGGGAAACAGGAAGAAAACAGGAGCTTTCCCTGATGCAGGGCAACGATCTGCCGTACGATCTTCAGGCCAAGTCCATGTTCGGTATCTTGCGTTCCCTGTTTGCTGCCGGGAATTTCCTGTCCCTTATTTAAGGCCTGCAGAAGACTTTCCTCTATACCGGTACCATCGTCGGTGACAGTGAAGCAGCAGGACTCATCTTTAAAAGAAAGGAATATATGGATTTTGCATCCCTGGGGATTGTGGAGGATGCTGTTGCGGATCAGGTTGGTGAGCATTCGCCCAAGCAAAAAACGGTCCACATAGATTGGCCGTGTGGTTTTGGGATATTCCTGGATAAAATCCAGGTCATACTGCCAGGGAAGGCCGTTGTTTAAAAATTCTGCCGTGATGGACCGGCAAAGCTCCGCCGGATCCAGAAGTTCTTTTTGCAGAGGCTGCATGGAATATTCCAGCTTTGTAGTGAGATTTAAGTTATCAATAAGCTCCTTTAACTTTTCGCTCTGCTTGCGAATGACCGCCGCCTGTTTTTTTATAAGGGGAGAGGCGTCTGACGCATTCTCGATCTCACTGGCATAGCCTAAGATCATGGAGAGAGGCGTGCGTATATCATGGGAAATCCCACGGATCCATTCGGCGCGGGTGTTGTCTTTTTTCAGAAGATATGCGCCGGCTTTATTTAATCCTGCATTGATCTGGGCCAGTTCTCCATTTTCTTTAAGATGAAAGGCCTTTCCTTCAGAGAGACTGCGGATCCCTCCCAGAATAGGCTTGACCGCTTTTTCTACCCGGTGGGCATTGCGGATAAACAGATAGATCAGAAGAAGCAGATTGATAAGAAAGGTAAGTGGAACCCATACCATTAAGGACTGGATATATTCCATGTCCAAAGAAGTATAAAATTGAAAGAGGGCATTGTTGGGAAATCCCACTACTAACAGGCCATCTGGATGCTTCCACACCTTTACCGGGTAATCTTCCAAAAACCAGTGGGTAAATACAGCCACATCCGTCACAGTGTATTTCCGAAAAAGCTTTTCCGGAAGATCCAGTTCCCACAGAATATCTCCATCTGCATCTAAAAGCATGGCCCAGGCGTCTTCCTGGCGGAGCATGGTCCTGGCGGAAGCATCAGCCGTAAAATTCCCCTCTTCTTTTGTGATATGTTCTGAGAGCCGTTCTATAGAAAAACGTTCGTCTGAGGTTTCATGGGCATAGATGCCGATGGAAAAAATATAAAATAAAAGGATATTGACCACAAAAAATAAAAAAAGAATTCCCAGGGTGGAAAGAATATACCGGCGGAAAAAACGTTCAGCTGCATTCATCTGTTCTCCTCCTTTACACAAAGACGATAGCCCAGTCCCTTTACTGTGAGAAGAGAGACCGGACGGGAAGGATTTTCCTCGATTTTTTCTCTGAGATGGCGGATATGCGTGGCTAAGGTGGTTTCATAACCCTGCCAGAATTCTCCGCAGATGGTTTCGCACAAAGTTCCGGTGGTGACGATCCGTCCGGCATTTTCGTAAAGTTTTTCGAAAAGCTGCAGTTCTTTTGCAGTAAGAGAAAGTACATTCCCTTTTCGTAATACCTGAGCCTTTTCCAGATCCACAGTGGAAGCGTCCAGAACAATCTTCTTTTCTTTAGCAGGATAGACCCGCCTTAAGATCGCTTCTGTCCGGAATAAAAGTTCCTTAGGCAAAAAAGGCTTCGTCAGATAGTCGTCGGCGCCGTATTCGAAACCGGTAAATTTATCTTCCGCCTCGCCGCGGGCAGTGAGCATTAAAACAGGAACCTTGCTAAAACGGCGGATTTCCTTTAACAGGGAGAAGCCGTCCATTCCCCGCATCCGCACATCCAGGATAAACATATCCAAAGGCGTCTCCTTCCACAGCTTTAAAGCTTCTGCAGCGGAGGCGGCAGTCAGGATCTGCGTATAGCCGGCACGCTCAAATATCATCTTAACCATTTCCAGCAAATCTTCTTCATCGTCTACTATAAGTATTTTTCTATCTTTATTCTCCATCTGGATGCGCCTCCTTTTTCTTATTTTTATTGTACCAAGCCGCTAGCGCGGCGGCTAGCCCCAGGTACGTTTTTCCACCACTTTTTCAAAAAAAAGTAGCAGTTTTTGAATATATGTTGTATTGTTGAGTTACCACACACACCAATCAACCTATACCGC
>DWYZ01000249.1 GCA_019118425.1 Candidatus Blautia faecavium
GATGGTGCCTACCGAATCAGAGAGAAATGTGACTATAGCGATTTTTTTCTGGTCTCGAAAGAAGAATCAATTCTTCAACTGGAACATGCAGAAACATTTCTGAATACAGTAGAAGCGTATATTCATAAAAAACAAGAGGTAAAAAAGAAAGCGGAAATGGAAGGAGACATCCCGATCTCATAGGCATCAGGAAAGCCAAGGGCAAAGCGCAGCTTCTCTTTTTCTTTTTCCTTCATGACAAAGTTTATTTCTCCGCCAATAGGGCTGCTTTATCTATACTTAATAAAACCTTATCACCTAATGCTAGTTTTCTCATTTTAAAACATCTTTTTCACTGTGTTTTCCAAAAGCACTGTGTTCCATTTTTTTAACAGCCTTTGATTGTTTTTGGGTATGAAACTGCTAGTTTAAAACAGTACACAAAAGATAACTACACTTTTAGCAGAATAAAGGGCATAATGCAAAGTGTCAATACTATATAAAAATGGTATAATATTCTCTGCAAAAATGTCATGCAAAAAAAATTGGTATAATAACCATGCCCGCGGGAAAGAACAGGATGAAAGCTGTCAAGCACGTATGAGATAGTTGGGATGTACTTATAACCGATAAGCAATCTCCCTCCATCACGCTTCAGAAAGAATAACAATGACTTCATCACTCAGATGTACATGACAGCACGTACCCCAGAATGATCCTGCTGGAAAACTAAGGATAGGAACTGCGGAAAAGATCCGCAGCCTTATCACCAAAATTAGGAGGATGGATATGAAAAAGCTTATGGTAATGGCATTGGCATGTATGCTGGCAATATCACAGCCGGCATCCGTAATTGCCGCCGATTTTACAGATGGAGGTGTATCTTCAGTCAGAGAAGATGGGATGCTCCTTTCTGAGTCACAGAAATTTCTAGAACTGCTTAATGGGGAAAGGGCAAAACTTGGAAGGACACCAGTACAATTAGATGAAAAAGCAATGGAATTTGCCATTGCCCGTGCATCAGAAGACATGGGCGCAGAAGGGAAAACCGCGGATCAAGATGTTTTTTGGAGGGAGTGTACTGCAGGGAGTTTATCGGGAAAAGCTGAAGATTTTATCCGGCTTTGGAAAAGTTCACCGGCTGAGTGGGCTTTGCTAACTGATGAAAAGTATACGCGCTTGGGATTTGCAATCTATCGGCATGAGAGTGAGAAGGATCTTTTTTACGGTTATGCGGAATTAGGTACAGCCCAGACGGGCAATGATGTCAAGAAAGGTTTTCCTGAAACTGATAGCCTGTATGTTAGTGATTTAGAAACTGCTGCATATACCGGGCAATATGGCGCGGCAGCAAAGGCGGCAGAAGCAGCAAAGCCTGCAGCACCTAAGCTTACTGGGAAAGTGACAAAATACCAGTATGCAGACCTGACCTGGCAAAAGACTGCTAATGCAAAAGGTTATGAGATATATGGATATAACAGCGGGAAAAAGACATTTGGTAAGATTGCGACAGTAGATGGGAACACACTTAAATATGAAAAAAAGATCGGCTATGGCCGTGATGGACGATTTAAGATCCGCGCTTATAATACGGACAGCAACGGCAATAAGGTTTACGGACCATACAGTAATATCGTAACAGTCCAGACGGCTGCACAGACACCGAAGATTTCTTCAGTAAAAGCATCTGGTTCCAAGGCGCTCACTGTTGCTTGGAATAAAGTATCTGCTGCTGACGGATACCAAGTATACAGATACATCCAAAAGGATGGGAAATATACCTTAGTCAAAACAATAAATAGTGGGAGTACCACAAGCCTAAAAAATACCGGACTTGTAAATGGGAAGATATATTATTATAAGATAAAGTCTTTCCGTGTTTTGGACAATGGAAAAAAATTGTATAGTGCCTTTTCAGCACCTGTAGGATGCAAGGTGGGCTCTTCCGTTTCGGGGCCCTCATCTGGTGCCAGCGGAAGCAACGCAACAGGAGCAGTAATTCCGGCATATGACCAGGTAGTAACAAAGAACGTTGATCCGGCCAATTTTGACCGGACATTTAAACAAGCGCTTTTAGAAGCTGAAGAGAATGCGAGCAGTGCTGTCCAGTATAAAATTGTAATACCTCCGGGAAACTATCAGGCCGGACGTCTTTACAAGATTCCCAGCAACACACATGTATATGCCGTAGGCGCTACTATAAACGCGACTGGCACGAGAGTGGGGATGTGGTATACCGATCCTGCAAAGCCTTCTGAAAATATCATCATGGAAGGCGGCACATGGACAACCTTGGACCAGCCTTCCAGTGTAGACGGGACGGTAGTAAGGCTTGTGGGAATCGAAAATATGGTCATAAAGGATATGGTTATAAAAACAAAACGTACTGGCCATATCATAGAAGCTGCGGACATGAACGGGTTTACAGTGGAGGGATGTACTTTTTCAGGTAATGACAAAGATGTAAATGCCAGTAAAAATGTGCAGCCTAAAGAGGCGCTGCAGTTAGATGTGGCTACAAAAGAAGCAATACCGGGATATAACCATCCGCAAAGCATGCTAAATGGTAAGGGATGCCATAATGTTGTAATCACAGGGAATACTTTTACAAATTGCGGCAGGGGAGTTGGCTCTCACAGCGGAACCGGAAATGGGGCGGAAAAGCAGCCGTATACCAATATAAAGGTTACAGACAATACAATTAAAAATGTACTTGGGGAAGGCATCTTTGCCCAGGATTGGAGGAACTGCACCATTACCGGAAATAAGATTTCCAATACAAAGCAGACAGGTATTTATTTGCTGGATGCTTATAATATAAAAGCAGACAATAACCGTATATCCAATATCAGCAAATATACAGGAAAGCGCAAGGCAACCTATGATCCAAATGGTGTTTATGGTGTGGGGATGCTGATCCGCCGGAGCCAGAAATTTTCTGTTAGCGGAAATACCCTTACAAAGGTATATTCACCGGGAATCATCCAAGAACTTAACTGTAAGAATATGACGGTTAAGAATAACAAGATATCTACTAGGTAGTGTATTAGACATACAAAAAGAGGGATAAATAGTAAG
>DWYZ01000250.1 GCA_019118425.1 Candidatus Blautia faecavium
ACTCGCTGCGCTCAGACAGATGCTCCATGCCTGAAGCGGCGCAGCAAAATCCCTCCACTCCTCGCAAGGCCCGCCAGACGGATGCACGGGTCCTCTCGGCTGGTTTTTACAGGCCGGAAGATTTCAAAAAAATGATTGACATTACCTATCGTTTCTCTTCCGGGTAGCGTAGAGTTCACACCCCCAAAACAGGCCACGATGTGGCCGACGATTTGATGACCACGGAGTTTGTAATTGCCATGCAGTGACCGAGATCAGACTGAACCGGAACAGAACCGTATATGCAGGCTGGACCGAAAAGGCACCAGAGGAACCGGAAGAACCGCAAAAAAATCCGGACGGCAGCGTGCAGGCCCCGGACGGGACTTATCTTGTCCCCGGAATGCCGATTCTGGAAAGCGCCCAGGTCTATGCATCCGGAAACCAGGTAAGGGCAGTCCTTTCAGGCGAGAGCGCCGGAGCACAAGGCTATGATTACGTGATCAGCGAGAATATCAACTGTATCAACGACAAAGATTATCTCCTGGTAAGCAAAAATATAGAAGACATAGAGACATACTTCCGCTATGTACCACAGGGAACCTACTATGTATACTGCCATGCATGGCTGAAAGACGAAAACGGCCAGAAGGTATTCAGCTCCTGGTCCAATGGCCAGGAAGTAGAGGTGACTGCCGTCACGCCGGAAACACCAAGGATCCAGAGCGTGCGGGTAAACCAGAAGGCTAAGACCATCACCCTTACCTACACCAGATGCGAAAACGCTGCAGGCTATGATATCATCCTTGGCAGCCGCGTAGAGAAGGTAAACGGAGAAAACCGTCCAGTAGATTACGGAAAACGCGTGAAGAAGATCACAAACGGAAACACCGTAACCCTGCGCAATGCCAAGAAGGGAACCTACTACATGGCCCTCCACGCCTGGAACCGCACCAGCGAGGACCGGACAAAAGTATTCAGCCCCTGGTCAAACATCAGACGGATCGTAATAAAATAACAGAACTGCCTGGCCAGACGCACAGAAAAAATATGAGCTGTCCAAATGCGGCAGCTCATATTTTTTTGTATTATTAGGTTTTCAGCATTCCCGATAAGATTTATTTAATACAGAAAACGACCCAATCTAAAACGTATAAAGTTGTCACAACCAGCCGTGAGAGAGGGGGAAGGGGATGGGGATGGGAGGCCTTGCGAGGATTGGAGGATTTCTTCTGCGCCGCTTCAGCCGCGGAACATCTGTCTGAGCGCAGCGAGTTATGTGAAGCGGCTGATAATAGGCGAGCGCAGAAGAAATCCCCACCCGCAGCACCGCCTCCCATCCCCTTCCCCCTCTCTCACGGCGTCCACCCAACAAAAGCAAGACCGTTTTCCGTTTTTTTACAAAAAAAACCTCACCTATTTGCGAAACGCCGCCCTCTTCCTCTCCCGAGGATCCAATATCCGCTTCCGGATACGCAGACTCTTCGGAGTAACTTCAAGCAATTCATCCTGGTCGATAAATTCAATCGCCTGTTCAAGACTTAAAATCTTAGGCGGAGTAAGTTTCAGCGCTTCGTCTGCGGAAGAAGAACGGGTATTGGTAAGATGCTTGGTCTTACAAACATTTAATTCGATATCCTCCGCTTTTCCGTTCTGGCCGATGACCATTCCGCTGTAAACTTTTGTTCCCGGACTGATAAAGAGAACGCCTCTTTCCTGAGCGGAGAAAAGTCCGTAAGTAACTGCTTCTCCGGATTCAAAGGCAATAAGAGAACCCTGCTTCCGGTACTGGAAGTCTCCCTTATAGGGGGAATAACCATCGAACATGGTGTTTAAGATTCCGGTACCCTTGGTGGAAGTAAGAAATTCTCCGCGGAAACCGATCAGTCCTCTGGAAGGAATGTGGAATTCCAGGCGGACAGAGCCATCGCTTGCGGTGCTCATACCCTGAAGTTCCCCTTTTCTTTCGGAAAGCTTCTGGATGACAGTGCCGGAGAATTCTTCCGGAACGTCCACATAGGCGATTTCCATTGGCTCCAGCTTTCTTCCCCGTTCATCGAACTGGAACAAAACTTCCGGCTTGCTTACGGCAAATTCGTAACCTTCCCGGCGCATATTTTCAATAAGGACGGAAAGATGCAGCTCTCCTCTTCCAGAAACTTTAAAGCATTCGGTAGTGTCGGTATCTTCCACGCGAAGGCTTACGTCTGTATTTAATTCCCGGTACAGCCGGTCGCGGAGATGACGGGAGGTAACATATTTTCCCTCCTGACCTGCCAGAGGGCTGTCATTTACCAGAAAATTCATGGCGATGGTAGGCTCAGAGATTTTCTGGAAGGGGATGGCTTCCGGATTATCGCCGGAACATAAGGTATCTCCGATATGGATATCCGCAATGCCGGAGATCGCTACTATGGAGCCCACGGAGGCCTCTTTTACTTCTACTTTATTCAAGCCGTCAAATTCATAAAGCTTGCTGATCTTAACCTTCTGACGTTTATCTATGTCGTGATGATTTAAAAGGGTAAGTTCCTGATTAACGGAAATCTTTCCGTTTTCGACCTTTCCCACACCGATTCTTCCCACATATTCGTTATAGTCAATGGTACTGATGAGAACCTGGGTGTCCGCGTCCGGATCTCCCTCCGGAGCAGGGATATATTTTAAAATAGTTTCAAATAAAGGCGCCATATTTTCAGGAGTATCCTTTAGATCCAGCACAGCGTGGCCGGTTTTGGCGGAAGCGTAAAGGAAGGGACAGTCAAGCTGTTCATCAGAAGCGTCCAGATCCATAAGAAGCTCCAGTACCTCATCGATCACCTCGTTTGGACGGGCTTCCGGCCGGTCTATTTTATTGATGCAGACGATCACATGGAGATCCAGCTCCAGAGCTTTTTTCAGCACGAACTTCGTCTGGGGCATAGCGCCTTCAAAGGCGTCTACAAGAAGGATTACCCCATCCACCATTTTTAAGACACGTTCTACTTCTCCGCCGAAATCCGCGTGGCCGGGGGTGTCGATGATGTTTATTTTTACGCCTTTATAGTGCACGGCGGTATTTTTGGACAAAATGGTGATGCCTCGTTCCCGTTCGATGTCGTTGGAATCCATGACACGTTCCTGGACTTCCTGGTTTTCCCGGAAAACGCCGCTTTGTTTTAAGAGCTGATCCACTAAAGTGGTCTTGCCGTGATCTACATGGGCGATAATAGCTACATTGCGTACATCTTCGCGTTTCATTTTCATAAAGATCAAAATCCTTTCTTAAATAATTGCTTCTATATTAATTGCCCGTTACTAGTGTGCTGGCGCGTTCATATTCACTCTAACAGTGCTGTTAGTTTGAATATGAATGTGGCAGTACACTAGTAACTCTAAATTTGTTTTCTGAAGTTCAGGGTATAATACCCCGAACTTCAAGTTTATCACATTTTGGGCAGATTACAAGGTATTGAAAAAAATTTTTATAGTAAAAGACAAATAGATTTGATTTTTACTATAGCCTTCAGGGAGGATGCGTAGGATTTTTGATAGAAAATATGGTTTGTGGCCTACGCTCGGCTTCGGTCGGCGCTAAACATATGCCGCTGACACATAGCGACCCCGCCAAATGGACAGGCAAGCATGTCCGCTTAGCTCGTTGCCCGCGGGAATAAAAAAATTATGACATTTGCTATAATTTATGGTTCTAAAAAGAGCTCTTTGTACATAGACATAATATAGACAAGATACCCAAAGAGGAAGGAGAACAATTATTATGGCAGATAAGATCATTGAAAACAATCAGGTTTCGATCATGGGGAAGATCGACACCCCTTTTACATTCAGTCATCAGGTATTTGGCGAGGGCTTTTATACCATGGAACTTTTAGTAAAGCGTCTGAGCGATTCCGAAGACAGGATTCCGGTGATGGTTTCGGAACGGCTTGTAGATGTGTCTCAGGATTATGTGGGGGAATACATAGAAATTCACGGACAGTTCCGTTCCTATAACCGCCACGAGGAAAAGCATAACAGGCTGGTGCTGTCTGTATTTGCCCGGGAGCTGAAATTTGTGGAGGAAGAGGATGAGTCCGTTCCAGTAAACCAGATTTTTCTGGACGGATATATCTGTAAACCGCCGGTATACCGAAAAACTCCCCTGGGCAGGGAGATTGCTGACCTGTTGATGGCGGTGAACCGTCCCTATGGAAAATCCGATTATATTCCATGTATTTGCTGGGGGAGAAATGCCCGGTATGCCTCTGCCTTTTGTGTGGGAGGACATGTATTGATATGGGGACGGATCCAGAGCAGAGAGTATGTAAAACGCATCGGAGAAAATGAAACGGAAAAGAGGACTGCCTACGAAGTGTCAGTGAGCAAGCTGGAGTATATAGAATAAGAAGGAATGTGATAGCACAGTATGATTCAAAAGGCAATCTTGCTAAAATGAAGCGAAATTTAAATGCCAAATTGCCAGTTACTGGTCACACAGTGACCAGTAACTGGGATTCGGGGGATAAACTGTGCAAAATACACAAATGCTTGCATTTCTTATCAATCTGAGGTAAGATAAACATAATTCGAGAAGCATGATGAATTAGTCGATTTCATTAACCATACGAGGAATGATTATGGAAAAAGAATTAACAGAGGTATACTGCGGGAACGGAGTGGGAAAGACCACTCTCGCCATAGGCCAGAGCCTTAAGGCTTCCATGCAGGGGAAAAGTGTTATTATCATCCAGTTTCTTAAGGGGAAAGAAAAGCGTGAGCTGGATTTTTTGGAAGATATGGATAGTCTGGATATTAAGATTTTCCGATTTGAAAAGTTTGAGACCTGTTATGAAAATCTGACGGATCAGGAAAAAGACGAAGAAAAAAGAAATATCATAAACGGCTTAAATTTTGCAAGAAAAGTCATCGCCACACAGGAATGTGATTTCCTGATCCTGGATGAAATCCTGGGACTTTTAGATAACGGGATTACAACGGCTGATGTGATTACAGATATCCTTAAGCTGAAAGACGAATCTATGCGTATCATCATGACTGGACGGAAGCTGCCCAGGGAGCTGTTGCCTTATGTGGACAGCATTACTACATTGACCACAGAGGAAACAGCGGGGAAATAGATCAATGAATTTGATGCTACAGAAGAGCAAAGGAGGAAGGCAAATGGCAATTTTTAAAGGTGCAGGCGTTGCGATCGTAACCCCGATGTATGAAGACGGTAAGGTGAATTATGATAAACTTGGAGAACTGATCGAGTTCCAGATCGCGAACAGCACAGACGCGATCATCATCTGCGGAACTACTGGAGAATCCTCTACCCTGACACATGGAGAGCATCTGCAGGCTATTAAATATACGATTGATAAAGTGGCGAAGCGTATTCCCGTAATCGCTGGAACTGGTTCCAACAGTACGGAAACTGCCATTATGATGTCCAAGGAGGCAGTTTCTTATGGAGCAGACGCTCTTTTGATTGTGACGCCATATTATAATAAGGCGACACAGAAAGGTTTGATCGCCCATTATACAGCTATTGCGAACGAAGTGCCGGATACCCCTATCATCATGTATAATGTACCCAGCCGTACAGGCTGTAATCTTTTGCCGGCTACAGTAGTGGCCCTGGCTAAAAACGTAAAGAATATCGTAGGAGTTAAGGCTGCAAGCGGCGATCTCTCTCAGATTGCTAAGATGATGTCTCTGGCGGACGGATGTGTGGAATTATATTCCGGAAATGACGACCAGGTTCTGCCTATCCTGTCACTGGGCGGATTGGGAGTGATCTCTGTACTGTCTAATATCGCGCCTAAACAGACACACGACATGGTAATGAAATTCCTGGAAGGAGATACCGCAGGGGCTGCGAAGATACAGCTGGATGCTATTCCGCTTATTAATGCCCTGTTCTGTGAAGTGAATCCGATTCCGGTGAAGGCAGCTATGAATCTGATGGGAATGGAGGTAGGACCTCTTCGTATGCCTCTTACAGAAATGGAGGACGCGAATAAAGAAGTGCTGAAAAAAGCAATGAAAGATTTCGGACTCAAGCTTGCATAAGATGAAAGGATGAAATATATGGTAAGAATTATCATGCACGGCTGCAACGGACATATGGGGCAGGTAATCTCCCAGTTGGCGGAGCAGGATCCCGGAACTGTCATTGTTGCAGGAATAGATATAGCGGATCAAGGGAAAAATAGCTATCCGGTCTACACAAATATTGAGGACTGCCAGGAAGAGGCAGACGCTATTATTGATTTTTCCACTGCGAAGGCTGTGGATGCCCTTTTGGATTACAGTGTAAAAAGACAGATCCCGGCAGTTGTCTGTACTACAGGCTTAAGCGAAGCGCAGCTTGCTGAATTAGAAGAAAGCGCAAAGAAAGTAGCGATACTGAAATCAGCAAATATGTCCCTGGGCATAAATACTTTATTAAAGCTTCTTCAGGATGCGGCTAAGGTGCTTGCATCCGCCGGCTTTGATATGGAGATCGTGGAACGCCATCACCGCTTAAAGGTAGATGCGCCAAGCGGAACGGCCCTGGCTCTTGCGGACAGCTTAAATGAGGCAATGGGAAATACATACCATTATGTATATGACCGCAGCCAGAAGCGCGAAAAACGGGATGACAAAGAAATCGGGATTTCCGCAGTGCGGGGAGGCACTATTGTAGGAGAACACGAGGTAATCTTCGCAGGTCCTGATGAAGTGATCGAATTTAAACATACGGCTCATTCCAAGGCAGTATTTGGAAAGGGCGCTCTGGAGGCTGCTAAATTTTTAGCGGGAAAGGCCCCTGGACTGTATAATATGAGTGATGTGATCGAACGGTAAAGGTGCCGGCTTAAAGCCCAGATTGAGGGCTTTAAGTCGGTTTTTAATTTTATAGCCTGAAAAAGTAAAACTGTCAAAATTTTTTTAGACATAACCAAAAAAATTGTGCTTTTTATATTGAAATAAATAGTAAAGTGTGTTAAATTGTTAGTATAAAGTTACTGAAAAATATATGAGATTTCTTATATATTTAGAAAAAAGTATAACTAGAAGGAGGATGAAATCAATGAAAAAAAAATCTTTAATAGCAGCCTTATTGTGCGGGGCATTAGCTCTTACCTCCGTACCGGTGTTTGCTGAAGCGGAAGAACCGGACTACGCGTCCATGAAGATCGTTCTGATCCTTCCGGGAAGTATTGACGACCAGAGCTGGAATGCAAGCAACAATGCAGGCGCCCTGGCATGCGATGAGCAGCTTGGCACTTCCATTGAAGTTGTGGAATCTGTTCCGGTAGAAGAGTTTGAATCTACTTTTATGGAGTATGGCGAAAGAGGATATGACCTGATCATGTCAGCGGGAAGTCAGTTTGACGAGGCATGTGCAGCGGTTGCTCCTCAGTATCCGGATTCTGTTTACACAGTTATCAATGGCCAGGTAAGCGAATCCGATAATATGGTTCCTGTATTCCCGAAAGAGTATGAAGGATCTTATCTGGCAGGCATCATCGCCGGATATGCCACAGAGAACGGTAATTTCGCTGTAATGGGCGGCGAGTCTAACGGACCGATGGTACAGCTTATGGATACTTATGACGCGGCAGCCAAGGCAGTTTGTGAGGAAAGAGGAATTGAATTTACCACTACCCGTTCCTTTGTAAATACATGGACAGATGTATCTGCTACAAAATCCATGGCAGACCAGATGATCGACAATGGCGCGGACACAGTTTTCTGTTACTCTAACGAAGGCGCTTCCGGCGCGGTACAGTCTACGGAAGAAAAAGGCGCAAACTTTGTTGCTTTCGCAGCAAATAAAAACGAAGAGAGTGACAGCGTTGTTGCATCTGTAGACATGAACTGGGCAAATGTATATCCCTGGATCATTGAAGGCGTAGCAAGCGGAGAGCTTCAGGGAGCACAGCAGGTTGGCGTTGCAGAAGGCGTATTTGAAGTTGTTTATAGTGACGCGTGCTCAGAAGAGTGCCAGGCAGCAGTAGACCAGGCAATAGAAGACATTACCGCAGGAAATATTGATCTTACACAGTATTTTTCTGAAGCGTAAAAGATAGTCAGGTTGGCAGTGCGTCACAGCACTGCCAATTTTTATTCTGAGAGAAGGCCCTCGGGTCCTTCTCCTGAATAAAAAGCCTCTATAAAATGCAACAGGAAAGATGAGGCAAAGTTTGGAAGCTTGCTTCCAAATTTACCATTATTGACGCAGCAGATGCGTCAGAAAGAGGAAAGAATGAGCGAAGCTGTAATTGAGTTAAAACACATAACAAAACGTTTTGCCAAGGTTTTGGCAAATGACGATGTCTCCCTTACGATCCATAAAGGAGAGGTAGTAGCTCTTCTAGGTGAGAACGGAGCCGGAAAAAGTACGATCATGAAGATACTTTACGGTCTTTACCGGGCGACATCCGGAGAAATTTTAATTGACGGACAGGAACGGAAAATAACCAGTCCCAAGGAAGCGATGAACTTGGGGATCTCTATGATACAGCAGCATTTTTCCCTTGTTCCCGCCCATACGGTAACCGAAAACATTATCCTTGGAAACTGCAGGGGCAGGATTGATATGAAGGCCAAGGAAAAGGAAATAGAAGATCTGGCAAAGCAGTATGGTTTTGATGTTCCGGCAGGGGAATATATCCGGAATCTCACAGTGGGAAGCCAGCAGAAGGTAGAGATTCTGAAGGCTCTTTATCTGAATGCCAGGGTTTTGATCATGGATGAGCCTACGGCTGTCCTTACTCCCCAGGAGATCGACACGGTTATGGAATTTGTAAGAAATTATGTGTCAAAGGGAAATTCCGTAGTGTTTATCACCCATAAAATGAAGGAAGTAATGCAGGTTTCTGACACCATCGTAGTCATGCGGAATGGAAAAGTCTGCGGAACAGTGAAGCGGGAAGAAACCGATGAAAAAGAACTGGCCCATATGATGATCGGCCATGATCTGGAAGATCTTCAGACCCCTGGCGGTGATTTTTCCGAGAAAAAGAAAAGACTGGTGGTGGAGAATCTTACCATACAGCCGAAGGATCAGGCGGCTCTTTTGGATAATGTCAGCTTTGAAATCCATGAGGGAGAGATTCTGGGAATCGCCGGAGTATCAGAAAACGGCCAGCAGGAGTTATGCGAGGCTCTCTATGGAGCGGCAAATATAACCTCCGGCAGGATTTTGCTGGACGGCAAAGACATTACCAAGTCGGGGGTGAAGGAGCGCATTGAAATGGGCGTCGGCTACACCGCGTCTGACCGGTATCGTTATGGTATGGTGGCGGAAATGTCTCTCGCAGAGAATATGCTGCTGAAATCAAGCTATCTGAACCGCTGGAGCAGGCATGGAATAATAAACTGGAAGAAGCTGCGCGCCTACACAGATGACCAGATAAAGAGCTACAGGATCAAGGCACCTGACAACAGCGTGACGGCTGGAAGCCTTTCCGGAGGAAATCAGCAGAAGCTTGTAGTCGCCAGGGAAGTGGATATGGGACAGAAGGTGATCATATTTGACCAGCCTACCCGGGGCCTGGATCTTGGGGCCATCAACTATGTGCATAAAACGATTCTTTCTGAGCGGGACAAAGGAAAATCAGTCATTCTTGTGTCCACGGAGCTTTCCGAGATATTTGCCCTTTCAGACAGAATTGCGGTTATGTATAAAGGCAGGATCATGGGAATCTACAATAACGGCGAACTGACTACAGAAAAGATCGGACTTTTAATGGCAGGCTATCAGCCGGAAGAGGAGGCGACGGTATAATGGAAAAAGGGAAAGTGAAAGATTTTCTGCTGTGGACTCTGCTTGCCATCGTAGTGGGATTGGCAGTGAGCTTTGCTTTTTTGCCCCTGTTAGGCGTGAACCCGGTGGAATCTTTAAGGATTATGCTGGTGGAGACCTTTTCCGACCGGTTTACCATGGGAAATATTCTGATCAAGACTACTCCGCTGATCCTTACCAGCCTTGCCTTTGCTTTTACCTATAAGGCAAGTTTGTTTAACATCGGGGCTCAGGGACAGTTTTATGTAGGCTGTATCTGCGCGGTAGCTACTACCTTGGCCCTGCAGACAAAGATCCCAGGGGTGCTGGTGCTGATCCTTGCGTTCGCGGCAAGTATTATAGGCGGCGGCCTTACCGGCCTGCTGATCGGATTCTTAAAGGCAAAGTTTAATGCCAACGAATTTTTAGTAAGTATGATGTCTACCTATGTAGTGCAGTATGTGCTGCAGCTTCTTCTGCGCACAGTTCTGCAGGAAGAGAAGGGAGAGTATTTAAAAACAGATTATATTGATGCTTCTGCGTGGCTTCCCAAGATTATTCCTGGAACTTCTGTATCTCTGGGAATCGTAATTGCTCTGGCCGCGGCGATCTTTATCTGGTTTCTCCTTTATCATACCTCCCTGGGCTACCGGGTGAGGGTAACCGGTTTAAATAAAGACGCGGCTTTTATGTCCGGCATTAATCCCAACAAAATGTGCATGGTGGCATTTTTTATCAGCGGAGCTATAGCCGGACTGGCTGGATTTACAGAGATAAATGGCATGCAGCATATGCTGCTTACCGACTTTGAATCAGATATTGGATCTTATGGGATTGGTATTGCGATCATGGCGAATGCCCATCCCATCGGAGCCATTTTTGCTTCTCTGCTGTTCGGTATGCTCCAGGTAGGCGGCACGGCCCTCAGCCGTTCCACAGACGCGCCTGCTAGTGTAATCGATGTTATGCTGGGCTTTGTTATGCTGTTTGTGCTTATGTCCTTCTTTGTAAGGCATAAGCTTGAGATCCGAAAGATGAAACAACAAAAGCTGAAAGGAGAGGAGGCATAATATGCAGGTATTTATAAACTTGATAACCAGAGCGTTTTTTATGAGTACGCCCCTGATCTTAGGAGCTTTAGGAGAAGTGATCGCAGAAAGGACCGGAATGATGGTTACAGCGGTGGAGGGTATTTTCCTCATTGGAGCCTGGGGCGGCTTTATCGGCGCCTACCTTTCCGGAAACATGCTGATCGGATTTCTGGCGGCAATGGTCTGCGGACTTTTGGTCTCCCTTTTATATGGCGTAACCACCATTTATATGAACCAGCATCAGATCGTTATGGGAACCGCGATCGCTATTTTGGTCACCGGTTTTTGTACATTTTTCTATCGGGTGATCTTCGGAGTGCAGACTGTTCCTCTTACAGTGGATCCTTTGCCGGTCATCCGGATTCCATTGCTGTCGGAGATTCCGTTTATCGGGCAGATTCTGTTTTCGCAGAATATTATTACATACATCACGTATATTTTGGTTCCGGTCATATTTTATGTTATTTATAAAACCTCATTAGGATTGTCCATGCGTTCCTGCGGCGAAAATCCGGAGGCGGCAGAAGCGGCTGGGATCAATGTGACGAGAACACGTTTCCTGGCAGTGGCAATTGCCGGCTGTATGGGCGGTGTGGCAGGATCCTATTATTCTCTTTGCAATGTGGGTATGTATAATGCCGAGATCATCGGCGGACGCGGCTGGATTGCATTTGGAATTTGCTTTTTAGGAAACTGGAATCCGGTAGGAGCCCTGATATTCGGTATTATATTTGGTATTTCCGATGCTCTGGGAACTTATGTAAGAGCTCTTGGAAATGCTTCCATTCCAAGCGAACTTTTCAGCGCTCTTCCCTATATCCTGGTAATCGTGCTGACGGTTTGCAGAAAACAGTTTAATGTTCCCGCGAAGCTGGGATCCAACTATGTGAAAGAGGATTAGCGATATATAAATATTTTTGTCTGCTTTTCCAGTTTATTCCAGTATAGGATTTTAGGAAATGAACATATTAAGGTTACAAGCTAAAATCCAAGGAAAAGGAGACTTACAGAATGAAAAAAGTAAAATCTATCCTGGTAAGCACATTACTTATGCTCACCTTATGTACGCTCACTGCCTGCGGTGAGGACACCACGAATAACAATGCTGATGAATCCGGGACAATAACGGAGGACAATACAGTAAAAGAAGACACGGCTGCGGACGATACGGAAATCGATGAGAATACAACCGTGGACGAGAATGTAAATCGTGAGGATACAAACGATACTGCCGCAGATGAGAATAACAGAAATGAGACAGACGCGGACAGAGCGGATGGGAACGTTAATAACGACGATACCGTATCCGGTGAGCTGGGGAACAGTGTGAAGGATATAGGCGACGGCGTAGGCAACGCGGTAGAAGATGTGGGCGATGCAGTAGGAAACGCAGTGGACGGCAGGTAGGCCCCAAGGCTTTTAAGAATCTGCGGCATTTCCATGCGAGACAAGCTATATATCAGAAAAGACGCGGACGGATATCCCATGGCTGCCGTGCGGGATGCGGCGATCATGGGATATTTGCTGTCTGTGCCAGTACGCTAGGATATAATAAATAGAGTATATTTTTTTGATTTGGCTTCGCGAAGAGAATTTTTAATGTCAAATGGCCCCGTTACTGGTTGACTTGTGGCCAGCAACAAATTTGATGCTATAATCAAGGGAAAGAAAGGGAGATGAATATGAAATTTCGTCCATGTATTGACATACATAACGGCAAGGTGAAACAGATAGTAGGAGGCAGCTTAAAGGATGCGGGAGATACAGCCAGAGAAAATTTCGTATCAGAACAGGACGCGTCCTTTTATGCTGCCCTTTACCGGGAGCGAGGGCTGAACGGAGGGCATGTGATCTTATTGAACGGAAGCAGCTCCCCTTATTACGAGGCATCCAGAGAGCAGGCCTTTTCCGCGTTAAGAACCTATCCTTACGGCCTGCAGCTAGGAGGAGGAGTGCGCCCGGAAAATGCGGAAGAGTACTTGGATGGGGGCGCGAGCCATCTGATCGTTACTTCTTATGTATTTAAAGATGGAAAGATATCCTGGGAAAATCTGGATAAGATAGAAAAAACAGTTGGACGGGAGCACCTTGTCCTGGATTTAAGCTGCCGGAAAAAGGATGGACAGTACTATATCGTTACAGACCGCTGGCAAAAATTTACGGAGGTTCCGGTGAGTATAAAAGTGATGGAAGAATTGGGCGCTCACTGCGATGAATTTCTGGTCCATGCGGTGGATGTGGAGGGAAAAGCAAACGGGATTGAGACTGAGCTTGTAAGCCTGCTGGCACAGTATACGCTTCAGCCTATTACCTATGCAGGCGGAGTGGGAAGTATGGAAGATATCGCTCTGCTTGACCGCTATGGAGAAGGCCGGCTGGATGTGACAGTGGGGAGCGCCCTGGATATTTTCGGAGGGACAATCTCCTTTGAGAAATTAGTACGGACTTTACAGGCGGTTCGGGAGTGACATTACTGGTCCGTGTGGCCGGTGACAATAAAAGTTCTGATAAGTATATGAATTTTTAATAAAATGATGTTAAATTCTATAAAGATGTGGTATAATAACCCTATCAAACAGCAAAGGGGATGGATGTATGAAATTTATAATTAGCGGAAAAAATTTAGCGGTCACAGAAGGTCTTAAAACAGCCGTAGAGGACAAGCTGGGCAAGCTGGAACGGTATTTCACTCCTGACACCGAAGTTGTAGTAACTTTAAGTGTGGAAAAAGAAAGACAGAAAATCGAAGTCACGATACCAGTAAAAGGAAACATCATCCGCTCAGAACAGGTGAGCAATGACATGTATGTGTCCATTGATCTGGTAGAAGAGGTAATCGAGCGTCAGCTTCGTAAATACAAAAATAAAATCGTAGATAAGAAACAGTCAGCAGGAAACTTCCAGCAGTCATACCTGGACAAAGATTATGATGAAGACGAAGAAGTAAGGATCATCCGTACCAAGAAATTCGGGATCAAACCTATGTATCCGGAAGATGCATGCGTACAGATGGAGCTTTTGGGACATAATTTCTTCGTATTCTATAATGCAGAGACAGAACAGGTAAACGTAGTTTACAAACGTAAAGGAAACACATACGGTCTGATCGAACCGGAATTTTAACCGGATCAGGGAAGTTACCCTGGTTCATACTGCACGAAGCGGATGGAGTATATCCGCTTGACTGACGGAAACAGATACGGGATGCCGGAAAGGAAATCGAAACCTTTCCGGCATCCTGTTTTTTGTATAGGATAGTGTGTTTTTGATACAGAAAATTAGACAATTTTCACTATATATACGAAAATGGTAGTGGGGTATTTATGTATATTTATTGTTTTTGACGGGGTTTGATGGTATATTATTAGGTAGAAATGTTTCTATGAATGATTAAAGGGGGAGGAAAAATGGTCATAAAAAAATTGATAAATTATGTCAAAAGCCATATGTCTGTCGGCATGATCGGGACAGGCGTGATACTTTTTCTTTTCGCGGCATTTTTCTTCCATGGATTTTTACAGAA
>DWYZ01000042.1 GCA_019118425.1 Candidatus Blautia faecavium
AAGCCGTAAAAATTGAAATACTCAGAAGAACTAAAACTTAAAGTTATTCATTACCTTATGGAAGGTCATTCATTAAACGAAGCTGAAAGAGAGTTTCATATCGGAAAACAAAATATCCAGAAGTGGAGAGATGCCTACGAATTACATGGAGTAAAAGGAAGCCTGATCAAACAGAATAATCATAACAAGTATACTGGTGACTTTAAAGGCTGCAATGACTTCCTTCTTTCCTTCCGTATTGATCCCTAAGATCACATATGCCGCCAGTTTGCGGGTCACTCCATTATCCCGGACCGAATAGTGGATCGCATCGATAAAGAGGATTGGATATACTTCATCCAGAGGGCGGTTCTGCCAGTCCTCTATCTGTGGAAGGATCTTATCCGTCACATCAGGGATAAAGCCCTCTGAAGTTTCAAAACTATAAATATCCTCTATGGTTTCTGGAATCTGTCTGGTCGTCATTCCTTTGACATATATGGATAATGATCTTCTGATCAATATCAGAGATTCCTTTCTGGCGCTTTTTAACTACCTGTAGCTGGAAAGTTGATTTACGGTCTTGTGGAACTTCAATCTCCATAGAGTCATAACTGCTGTTCACACGTTTGCGTTTATAGCCATTCCGGTAATCATCATTGTCAGAACGTTCAGATTTTTCATATCCTAGATGATCATCCATTTCAGCTTCCATCATTTCTTTAATAGTTCCACCAAGCAAGTCTTTTAAAGCTTCCTGAATGTTATCTGCCGTCTGGATATCGTATTCTTCCAGTAACTGATGGATAAGGTTGCGTTTACCCTCTGTCATTTGTACTTGATGTACATGTTTTTTCTGTTTTGCCATAATAAAAGGCCCTCCTATGAATTAGATTTTATCATAGAAGAACCTTTGATGACATATTTACAGAAAAAGTTTCACACCGGAGGGTGCGGATATACATATAATTTCGATTAGAAATTTTATATCTAATTTTTAATTATCCGCATAAACACAACACTTTCAAGTATTTTGAAGTATAGAAAAACACTCATTTTACCACGATTGTATGAGCCTTGATATGAAAATAAAAGCAGTTGATCCTAAGACTAACTGCTTTATAGATATTTATGGAGTTGTAAATTCAATTATTTCTATTCCTTCTTTTTCCATGCGTTTTATAAAATTACCTATATGGTCAGTCATACCATCTATAAAAAAGGCTTTTCTTTTTCTTCCTTTTACATAAACATTCATACCGCCACGTTTCATTTTACAATGGGAAATATCAGAAACTGTCCAATGTCTTCTAAAAATAAACGCGATGATAACTGTGATATTATCCTGTTCAACTTTTATCTCCCACACACCTTTAATCGGAGCAAGCATCCCCCAAAAAGTAACTCCAAACCAGATGATAGAAAGTGGGACAAGAATCATCAAATATCTTTTAGAATAAAAATTTTCAGGTTCACTCCAAGATCCCCAGATAAGTATACCAAGCCAAAACAAAGCGCCGATTGCACATATAAATGAAACATCAGGGCTTGTTCGGATAGAAAAATTTTTAATGGATGTTGTGGTTTTGTGATTTCGGCTTGTTATTACATCTAAAATCATGCCCTGTGGGTACTTCCGACGGCTGGCGGCGAAAAAAGCACTGGCTTTCTCCAGGAATTCGTTTTCTTCCTTCAGGCGACGGATTTCCTTATCCTGTTCCTTCACCCGTTTGCGCAGTATGGTAATCTCTTCTGACAGGCTCATTGCACTGGTGGGAGTATGGGAGCCTTCCCCGATATCCAGCTTACCGGCTCTGACAATTTTCAGCCAGGTATGGATGGTTCCTTCCGGGATTCCTAATTCTTTAGCAGCCTTAGCGCCGCCGATTTCCTTGGCAAGTTTGGCAACCGGTAATAATGGTTTGCGAAATCCCGCCTTTGGCGAAACCAGTATTATGCCCTGGAGGGGCAAAAAGCACCCCCCCATTTGAAATGGGGGTCATGACTTAAAAAGAACCGCGCCCTGCAGCATCTGACGGTTCTGCTGTTTGGAAAAGCGTAATGAGTAAAATCGTGTAAAATGTTTGCCTTCTGGTGTGGTATTCTTATAACATGAAAATATATGAGACGGCCTTCGTGGGAGCAATCCTGCGGGGGCTTTCTTTTTGTCCAAAGGAGGTGGCGGGATGCCAAGGAAACCAAAGCGTCCCTGTTCTTACCCCAGATGCCCCAGGCTGACGGAAGGAAGGCTCTGCGAGAAACACCAGCGAATAGAAAACCGCCGCTATGAGAAGTACGACCGGGACCCGGCTGTACGCCGTAGATACGGCAGGGGTTGGAAACGTATTCGTGACCGCTATGTATCTCAGCATCCTCTGTGTGAGCAGTGCCTGGAGCATGGGATTTTGCGTCCGGTAGAGGAAGTTCATCATAAGATCCCTCTTGCCGAGGGCGGGACACATGAGGAAAATAATCTAATTTTTCTGTGCAAAGAGTGCCATTCCAGAATTCATGCAAAATGGGGTGACCGGTGGCATGGAAAAAGCCATCCCTAGAAGAATGGCTTTTTAGATCTGATGTGTGAGTATCCAGTCCAGTAAATCAGAAGATTGAATAGTGCCTGCTGCTAATTGCAGGATGACATCGGACAATTCTGTTTGCGTATGCTGTAATTCGATCCCGTTTAAGGCGAGGAACACCAGCATGACGTGTGCGCCGATACGCTTGTTCCCGTCTACAAAGGGATGTTTTTTTACCAGACCAAAGCAAAGACGGGCTGCCTTTTGCTGGAGTGATGGATAGACATCTTCTCCACCAAAGCTCTGGAAGGGTGCGTTCAGCGCAGAGTCCAGCATTC
Source organism: Candidatus Blautia faecavium (assembly GCA_019118425.1). Lineage (GTDB taxonomy): Bacteria > Bacillota > Clostridia > Lachnospirales > Lachnospiraceae > Blautia_A > Blautia_A faecavium. The sequence continues at coordinate 2,837 of DWYZ01000042.1, forward strand.
CTTCATCGCGCAGGCCGGATGAACCTCCGGTTTCTGCAATGAGTTGTTCATGCAGCAGAAGTATCTGCGGTTTGGATAAACGGATCATTTGGCAAGTACCTCGTAAGCCTGTCGGTTCTTTTCAATGAGACGTTTGGAAATAGCCATGACATCTTCATCGGCGGCAAGCTGTTCCTGTTCAGCGGCACTGAATTCCATGACCAGATACCGGGGAACATTGTTCTTTAATATGATAACAGAACCGTTCTCATCCACGAGACGGGCCACTTTAGAGAAGTTTTGATTGGCATCGGTGATGGAAACCAGGTTTTTCGTGTTGATATTCATAACAAGACCTCCTTTGCTCTTTACTTTTATTATATCCAAGAATAGGAGAAATTCAACCTATTTCAAAAAAATTACAGGCAGGGGCGGTCAAAATCTATACGGCGAAGCGGCCGGGGAACGGGCGTGGGGTCAAACGCGCAAAAATGGAAAATCAAACGGGGTATTAACCCCTTTCGTGAATTGAGGTGAGAAAACCCTGGCAAAAGACGGTACGAACAGGGGCGGTGCACGGGTCGGCTCTGGCAGGAAACCCAAGGCACTGGCGGATAAAATCAGAAAAGGTTCATCCGCCATGGTCATGGAGCTGCCGGAGCCGCCTGCATTTGAGGGTGCGGATGTGCCACCCATCAAAGAATATCTGAAAGCGAGACAGAAAAACGGCAAGGACCTCTGTGCGGCGGAGGTGTATGAGGAAACATGGAAGTGGCTGAAGGAGCGTGGCTGTGACAGGCTGGTCAATTCCCAGCTTGTGGAGCAGTACGCCATGTCGGTGAGCCGATGGATACAGTGCGAGGAATGTATTTCTGAGTATGGTTTCCTGGCAAAGCATCCCACCACAGGAAATGCGATTGCTTCCCCTTATGTCTCTATGAGCCAGACGTATATGAAACAGGTCAACCAGAGCTGGTACCAGATTTACCAGATTGTCAAGGAAAACTGCTCGGTGGAGTTTAGCGGCAATACCCCGCAGGATGATGTGATGGAGCGGCTGTTAAGGACGCGGAAAGGAATGTAGATGAAAACAGAACTAACACAGTTTTTGGATACGCTGAAATACAATAAAAAGAATCTGACCCGTCAGCAGTATCGCACCATCCGTGGCCAGGCGTTGAAAGGTGATGTGATGGATGCCAGAAAAGGGCTCCAGAAGGTATTGAAACGGAGGTGTGGCTGATGGGAAAGACAACAACGGAGATGCAGCTTGTCCCACTGGGAAAACTGGTCCCCTATATTAATAATGCCCGGACACACTCGCCGGAGCAGCTTACCAAGCTGCGCTCGTCTCTCCGGGAGTTTGGGTTTATCAATCCTGTCATCATTGATCAGGACTATAACATCATTGCCGGACACGGCCGGGTACTGGCGGCGAAGGAAGAAGGCATTATGGAAGTCCCTTGTGTCTTTGTGGATTATCTTACTGAGGCACAGAAGAAAGCCTATATCCTGGCGGACAACCGTATGGCATTAGATGCCGGATGGGACGAGGAACTGCTGCGGATTGAGATTGAGTCTTTGCAGGGTGAGGATTTTGATGTGTCACTGACAGGCTTTGAGGAGCAAGAACTTGCGGATCTGTTTGCCACAGAAGGCGACAAGGCGGCAAAGGATGATGATTTTGACCTGTCTGCTGCACTGGAGAAAGCGTCTTTTGTAGAGAGGGGCGATCTGTGGATCGTGGGCAGGCACCGGCTATTGTGTGGAGACGCTACCCGGACGGAGGATGTGGAAAGACTAATGGACGGGAAAAAAGCCAACCTGATCGTAACCGATCCTCCCTATGGTGTTTCCTTCAAAAGTTCAGACGGGCTGACCATCCAGAACGACAGTATGAAGGACGAGGAATTTTACACATTCCTTCTAACTGCATTTCAGTGCATGGCAGAGCATTTGGAGAACGGCGGCTCCGCCTATGTGTTCCATGCGGATACGGAAGGACTAAACTTCAGGAAGGCATTCATTGACGCCGGATTTCACCTGGCGGGTGTGTGCATTTGGGTAAAGAACAGTCTCGTGCTTGGCCGTAGTGATTACCAGTGGCAGCATGAGCCTGTTCTTTTTGGATGGAAGAAAGGCGGCAAACACTCCTGGTACTCCGACCGCAGGCAGACCACCATCTGGAACTATGACAAACCGAAGCGGAACAAGAACCATCCGACTTCCAAACCGCTGGATCTGCTGGGGTATCCTATCTGTAATTCCTCCCAGGAAAACGCTATCATTCTGGATACCTTTGGTGGCAGCGGCTCCACATTGATGGCCTGTGAGCAGTTAAACCGGATCTGCCATATGATGGAACTGGATGAGAAGTACGCTTCCGTTATTCTGCGACGGTATGTGGAAGATACCGGGGATAAAGAGAATGTATATGTGATCCGTGGGGATGAGCAGATCCCCTACTCCGCACTGGTGAAGGAAGTGGAGGTGTGATGGATACTATATATATCCATAGTAGGAAGTCCGGCATCTCCCACAGAGATACACCGTAATTTAGGTATTGTGTACTACTTACAATTTCCAGATGATATGTTGTGACATATTTTGTGTTGAATTTGCTTGCTATTTCTGACGTTCAGAGTGATTAATGTAGTACCGAAACAAAAGGAGGTACATGGACATGAAAATTGAATTTCACAGAACCGGAGCAGAAAGAAAAGCATTGGTAACGGCTCTGGCTGAGATTTTAGAGACCAGGCCAAAGTACAAAGGAATGCCGAGCGCAGCCTATGAGGTTGGAAATTTTACAGTGACGAAGGATGGCACTTTGGAATTTGACGACACTCTTGATGATGCAATACTGGAAAATCTTCTGGAGCGGCTGGCCAATTACGGAATTGCTGCAGCAGCGCCAGAAATGGCGCAGACTTGGCTTGACGCAAGGGCGGCGGAATTATCCGAAGAAAGCGGAACTGAGCCGCAGGAGGAAAACGTGGGGCTTACCGTGGAAATTCCGCTCGACAAAGTGGCAGTGGGAAACCTCACCAAGCTGCTGGATGCCAAAGGGAAACTGATACGGAAGGCCCTGGGTATCACCGACCTTCGCATCGAGGTGCTGGACGACCGGGTGGCATTCCCCTGGTTTTCTCAGGTGGATGCAGACTCCGCAGCCACCTACACCCACTTCATTTCTGCTCTCTGCGAGATGAGCAAGAATGCAAAGCGAGTAACAGCAACCGAGAAGCCAGTGGATAATGAGAAATACGCTTTCCGGTGTTTTCTTCTGCGGCTTGGATTTATTGGGACTGAGTACAAGATGGAGAGAAAAATCCTTTTGAAAAACCTTTCTGGAAATTCGGCATTTAAAACCAAGGTAGACGTTCTTCAGCCAGAACCGATACCATCCGCTATGTATGTAGCTGCCGATGAGACCCCGATCTGACGGAGGCTTTACTGGACGAGATATTAATCCAACAAGTCAATCATGAGATGGAGGATGATAGAAATGAAATTTCCGAGTAGAGAAAATGTGGAGTGTGTCCGTAGAGAATACCCCACAGGAACACGGGTGGAATTGATCCGGATGGATGATCCACAAGCGCCACCCACCGGAACAAGAGGGACAGTGACAGGGGTGGACGATACGGCCTCCATTATGGTCCGATGGGATAACGGCTGCGGTCTCCATGTAGTTTACGGGGAGGATGAATGCCGAAAACTGTAATTTTGAGCGTATGTCCGATGGGTAAATTTTTGTGGATTTATAAGGACAGGGCTGCATAAATTACACAATTTCTACCTCAGATCCTTGTGTAATATATGCCCTCGGAATTGACTTGCTATTATCGGCCTTCAGAGCGAATATGTGTACTACCAAAAGGGAAAACACACAAAACGAAAACGGAGGATTACACCATGAATGAGAAAATCGCAAGGCAGATTGAGGAAATGAAAAAACAGACTATCGGGGTTGAGGTAGAGATGAACAATATTACAAGGGAAAAAGCTGCGAAGGTAGCAGCCAGGTTCTTTGGAACCGGCAGATATGAAAACACAGCACGACGCAACGGGTACTGCACCTGGTCGGCCTGGGACGCACAGAACCGTGAATGGAAGTTTCAAAAAGACGTCAGTATTGAAGGGCCGGAAAGTGAGGAGTGCGAACTGGTTACCCCGATTTTGACTTATGCGGATATGGAAACTCTGCAGGAACTGATCCGGCAGCTTCGGCACGCAGGCGCAAAGAGCGACGCCTCCAGGGGCTGCGGAGTCCACATCCACATCGGAGCCAAAGGCCATACGCCGCAGACACTCCGCAACCTTGCGAATATTATGGCAAGCCATGAGAGCCTGATCGCAGACGCGCTGAACCTCGACCGGGGACGGATGAGGCGATACTGCCGGACGGTTGATCCCCGATTTTTGGAAACCCTGAACCGGAAGAAGCCGAAGACCATGTCAGCACTGGTAGACATCTGGTACACTTCCCATGGGGAGGATTACGGGAGAAACCACCATTATAACGGCAGCCGCTACCATATGCTCAACTATCATGCGACTTTCACAAAAGGGACCATTGATTATTCTCTGTATTGAATTATTCGAGGAAATTATTAAACACCGTCAATTTCAAATCTTTTCATAAAGATTTCCTCGAATAATCACACATAAG